>JBCBDH010000985.1:0-1927 GCA_038529855.1 Bacteroidota bacterium
ATCCTCATTTTTTGTTCAACAACCTCAATAATCTCTATGCCTACGCCATTGAAAACTCGCCTAAAACGCCAGAGATCATTCTCGAATTATCAGGCTTTTTGCGCTATATGCTTTACGAATGCCGAGCGGCTTATGTCCCTCTGAACAGGGAAGTAGAACAAATGGAGAATTTTATTCGACTCAATGAAATGCAGGTGGAGGAGCGGGGCGAAATCAATTTTAGCAGCGAAAATATCCAATCAACTTATCAAATTGCGCCACTAATTTTGATCGTTTTTATTGAAAATGCTTTTAAACACAGTACGGCCAGCCAAAGGAATCAGATCGAAATAACCGTTCGCCTGAGCTTATCGCCCAATGGCCTGTTGAATTTTAGCTGTAGCAATTCCTATCGAGAACAATCCAATACGGAGCAATTGTCCAAGGGAATTGGTTTGGAAAATGTCCGAAAAAGGCTAGCCCTCATCTACCCCAATGCCCATCAACTCGATATCCAAAAAACGGATCAACGCTATCAGGTCCAATTGTCCATCGACCTCAATAAAAAAAGCTAATCATGCATTGTATCATCGTTGAAGATCAGCCCCCCGCTCAGCGCATCCTCAAAAAATATATTGAGGATATGGCTTCGCTAGCGCTCAAAGCCACTTTTACGGATGCCCTGCAGGCCATGGACTTTCTAAAGGTAGAAACGGTAGATCTCATTTTTCTAGACATCCACCTCCCCAAAATTTCTGGGATTGACTTTTTAAAGACCCTGGCCCATCCACCAGCCATTATCTTGACGACAGCCTTTCCTGACTATGCTTTGGAAAGCTATGAACTAGATGTGGTAGACTATTTACTCAAACCCTTTTCCTTTCAACGTTTTGTCAAGGCTGTCTCCAAAGTTCCCGTTCAACAGCCCTCTTCACCAGGTACAGCAGATAGTAGCCCACGCAAGGATTTCTTTATCAAATCTGGCTACGAACTCATCAAAATTGCCATCGAAGATATTGATTACATCAAATCAGATGCAGACTATACGGAATTGATGACTGCCCATAAAAAACATCTATCTGCTGAGCCGCTCCGCTATTGGCTGGGCCAACTACCTGATAATCAATTTGTTCGCATTCACAAATCCTTTATCATTAATACCAAAAGAATCGAGCGCATCGTTGGTAATCAACTTTACCTCATTGGTCGCCCAGAAGCTATTCCCATAGGAAGAACTTATAAAGAACCTTTTATCAATCGCTTTGTCAAATAATACTCACAAACCTTCACCATGAAAAAATTTAGTAAAAAAGACATCAACCAGGAAGTATTTGATCTTTATGACGATTATGCCCACAACCGAATTGACCGCCGAAAATTTATGGAACAGCTTTCCCATTATGCCATTGGTGGCTTGACGGTCGGTACGCTTTTGAGCTATATCATGCCTGATTATCAGCACAAGATTCAAATACCTATAGATGATCCGCGATTAAAGACCAGCTATGTGAATTACGATTCTGCCAAGGGAGGGGGAAGTATTAAAAGCCAGTTGTCTATGCCAGTAGAGGCCAAAGAACCGCTACCAGGTATTGTCGTCGTCCATGAAAACAGAGGGCTCAATCCGCACATCGCAGATGTTGGGCGCAGGGCGGCTTTGGCGGGTTTTGTCTCTTTATCTCCTGATGCGCTTACTCCTCTAGGGGGCTATCCAGGCAATGATGATGATGGTCGAATGTTGCAAAAACAAAGAGATAAGGGCGAGATGCTCGAAGATTTCATCGCAGCTTATGAATACCTGAAGAATCATTCTGCCTGCAATGGGAAAGTAGGGGTAGTTGGTTTTTGCTTTGGTGGCTGGATATCCAATATGATGGCTGTTCGGGTTTCTGATTTGAAAGCGGCCGTTCCTTTTTATGGCACCCAACCTAAGGAGGAAGAAGTACCT
>JBCBDH010000986.1:0-1921 GCA_038529855.1 Bacteroidota bacterium
TAAACAAGAGGCGTGGATTCAAGGCTAAGGAGCAGAGCGTCATAATTTCCTATTTTTCCTTTAAGTGCCTTTTTGAGTGTCATGCCTTCCTTTTTATATTTACTTACCAAGCTCTCCACCCCTTGAAATTCATCATAAAAGCTGATGTTTGCCATCTCGAGAAAAGTCATGCTGTATTTTAGGCCCTTAATGATTGCTGAAGACTCCTCCATTTCGTAGTTTTTTGTCATTACAATGGATACATTGGTCCCAGGTATTTGCTTTCTTTCCTGGCCTTGAAGATGGCTTGTATTTATGAGGAAGAGGAAGGTCAATAGACTGGCTACGAGACCATTAAGCTTAATCATATTTTATTATTTTTATTGTTATTTGACGATAGGTTATGGTGTGAAGAAGTACACTTTATCTTGCCTTATAATACTAATTTATAGCGACAATAGCCATGGGAATCTCTAAACCCCAAAGCAAAAAAAATTCCAAGACTGTGACAAATTGGCCATTGCTGCGAATAATGTAATAAACAGCTATTCATTTGAACGACAAAGAAAAAATATTCTTATCCATTCTGGAACGCCATAAGGGAATTATCTACAAAGTAGCCAATACCTATGGCTATGATAGTGCTGAGCAGGAGGATTTGATCCAGGAAATCGTCGTACAAATATGGCTAAGCATAGCGAATTTTAATGATCAGTACAAATGGTCGACCTGGATTTACAGGATAGCGTTGAATACTTCTATTTCCCATTATCGGAAGAACAAGACTCGAAAGGAAAGAACCGTTCAGCTATCTCCAATCATTGAAATACCCCATGTACCTGAAGCACCTTTCATGGATGAACGTTTCCGTTTATTGAGGCAGTTTATACGAGAGCTAAAAGAGCTGGATCGAGCATTAATGCTATTATATCTGGATGGATTAACTAGCAAAGAAATGGCAAAGGTCATGGACATTACCGTAAGCAATGTGACCACCAAGATATCAAGGATAAGAAAAAAGCTAAAACACAAATTTGAAAATCATAAAGCATAATAATTATGGATAATACGGAATTGCAAAATATCTGGAAAGCTTATGACCAAAAACTGGATCAGCTACTTGCCGTCAACCAAGTATATGCACTTGATCTGACCAGACAAAAACTCCATCGCCAAATCAGTCGACTTTATCGACCCAAATGGACAGCGATTATTATTGGTCTACCCTATGCGCTCTTTTTGGTCATCGTCACGACCATTGCCTTTTTGGCTCAAGCCTACTTTGTGGCCATAGGGTTTGGAGCCATCGCGCTTATCACGATCTTTCTGCTGATGAATTATTTTTATCACCTCCACCTCATCAATCAGGTAAGGAATAATGAGGAGGTCTTATCCACGCAGCAGCAATTGTCAAAGCTGCGTCTATCCAGTTTCCACAGCCTGAATATGGCGGTTTTTCAATTGCCCTTCTGGTCTATTTGTTGGATCAGTACAGAAGCCCTAAAGGAGAGCCCACTGCTTTATGGCGGCATTAATTTAATCGTATTTCTACTCCTATCATTCATCGCCTACTGGCTCTACCAGCAATTGAATACGACCAACAAGCCATCCAAGGTTAGGGATTTTTTATTGTCGGGCGATGAATGGGAGCCCATTCTTAAGGCAGAGGAAATTTTGGAACAGCTTAGGGCTTATGAGAGGGGAGGTTGAAAGATACCTCACCACGCTAATGTTCAAGTATTTGCTTCTGAATAAAGGAATTCAAACTATCTGCATTGATTCTATCCGTATTTGAAAGGATGAGGATACAAATATCATGGTTATGCGAGTCATCTTTTTTTATCATAAAGACTGACTCGCAATTGATTAGTTACATCAAATGTTAGGTAAAGATTATCTAGAAACGATTATTTTTTTAATGATTGGGCCATTAGTAGTAAGC
>JBCBDH010000987.1:0-1920 GCA_038529855.1 Bacteroidota bacterium
CTTTTCATAGAAGACTCCATCTGCATCTCTATAAACAGGATCAAAACAATAACAACATCGCTTCTTTGGGGGATGAGCTGTTTACCAATATGCCAATTTGTGGCGATCTCGTTTTATTGGAAGAGGACTGTGCCATTCAAGATAATAATTGTACGCCAGCCTTTACTTGTGATGTAGTGCCTGTTCAGGTAGAGTATTATGAACCCATGGGTTCTGGTTGTCTATTTTCTACCTATTGGTATGACATCACGAGCTTCCCTATTAATGATCCAAGTCCTGGTAACCAATGGAGTGCCATTTTCTCCAATACAGATGCTTTTGGCCTACCAGCCCACCCCAGTACCCCTACCAATGCAGCTGAAAACTGCGGACTGGATTGGCTTGGAGATAATGAAGGTACGATTGACTTTGATGACGAAGCTGGCGGAGCCAATGAGGATGAGCAATTGCAAATGGATGGATGGTTGTATGTAGCCAGCCAAATCGAATGTCTCCAATTTAGAGTGGGGTCCAGTGCGACAGACCACTCTGTGGGGCTTTATGTGGGTACGGACTTAAATAATATGAGCCTGGTTACCCAAGAAAATGACGAGCAAGCTGGTGGAGGAAATAATTCCAGTGGAGTCGTTGGTTCTTATTGTATTCCTAGTTCTGTATCTACGACTAATGATGCTTGTGCTTGGCAAATTCTTCGCGTTAGAATCTATGCACATGATGACGACACCGCTTATGATCCAGCCATTGATTGGAGTTTCAATGGTGGCCTAACTTGGGATGTCGTGGAGGAGCAGTGGTTTGTAGCCGCTACGAGTGCAGACGATAATACACCCCCAACGGGAGTTGCGGCTATGGGCGGTGGATGTACACCTGTTCCCACAACCCAGGTTGATTCTGATAATGTTTTAGCTGATTTGGAAGGCAAGCTTTGGAATATTCCTGGCAATTGTAATCGAGCGCCAACTAATTTATATGAGCCCAATATCCCCAATGGCAATAATGCAGAAGAGGGCGACCACCTGTCTTTAATCCCTTATTGTATTGTCTATAATGATAATGTAAATATTGATTGCGAGCCTTGTGCTATTGATGTCTTCGTAGAAGGCTGTTCTTGCAGCAATCCAGATAATATGTTTGCCAGTGATTGTATCCAATCGGTCACTGCCTATCAGCAAACCTTGATTATCAATAGCGATATCAATACTTCTTACACCATTACGGCCAGTTCTGGTATCACAGGTTTGGCTGGGCCATTTATGACGGCTGGAACAAGCGAAACCTATACCTTCTTCGCTACGCCTGGTACGCCCTATTCTATTACCGTAATGGGTGATCAATCCCTAACTTCTCAAACCTATGAGGGACTTTGTTCAGCTCCTGATGCTTGTAACTGCCCACCTCAGCCAGAGATTTGTGGCGATGGTTTGGATAACGATTGTGACGGTGCAGTAGATGAAGCTGATTCTGATATTGTTGGCAACTGTAACCTGGATTGTGATGCGGGTATTACGCCAGTTGAAATCCAAGGAAGCATTATGCAATTGGATGGTCGCCTGACGCATCAGGTTTGGTCTAGAGAATGTGGCAATACGGGCTGTTGCCCAAGTTCCATTAACCCACATTCCTGTGCCCTGGCCGCTTTCCCTTGTACAGATGTCAATGGCCTACCACAACACAATAATGCTTGCGGACCTGCAGACCCTTGTGCGCCAATGGGGGTGCCACAAGGAGCGGCTGGTTGTACGGGCTATGATGTATTTACCCTATTGTGAAGCACACATCGCCAGGCGCCTCAGTTCTATTCTACTGCTGCTGAGCAAACACAGTTGGATGGCTGGTTGGTTCTGCCTCCTGGCATTACTTGTTTTGAGTTGAAAGTAAACGATCCAAGAGCCTGGGATGCCCAAGCCATTTATATGGGGG
>JBCBDH010000988.1:0-1914 GCA_038529855.1 Bacteroidota bacterium
TGTTTTTCATGCGCCCTATCCGCATTACTACGAGTTTTACTCCAAATTTACGGGCTGGAATGGCTTTGCCCTTGAGCATATGATCTTCTTTTTTGGTGGAAAATTTATGTTCATCTTCGCCTTTCTCTTTGGTTATGGCTGCTGGATGCAGTATGAAAAATATACTTCGCACCAAGCCTTTCAGCAATTCTGGCAACGTCGAATGAATCTATTGGCGCTGTTTGGCATTTTGCATATCCTCCTATTGTCTGTTGGTGATATCTTACTGCCTTATGCCCTTTTGGGTATGACACTCCCCTGGCTCTTGCGCTGGTCCAATCACTCTTTGATTATCTTGGCCATCGTCATTCATGCTATTCCCGTCTACGAATTTATCCTTAGGCATTTTATCGAATTTCCCTCCATATTCACCCAATCAGATTATGCGCTAGCGGACTATATCCGCATCCATCAAGAAGGCAGTCTTTGGGAGATTTTCCAACTGCGCTATTACGATTATTATGCCTTTCAGACGGAAAAATGGATCATCTACATCCCCAAAGAATGGAGCCTATTTATGTTGGGTATCGTGGCGAGTCGAGCCAAATTGATTCAGCAATTGAGCCAATCCCTGGCGGCTAAATTGCTAATCCCTGGCCTATTGGTCATCCTCTTTTGGTACCTCTTTAGCGGAGCAGTACGAGGAGCTTTTGACCTAAGCGAAATGCCCTTTATGACCCTACCCTTAGGAATAGGAATATTAAGTATAGAATTTATACACGGTGCTTTTTACATCATCGCCATTAGCTATTTGTACCAACACACGCCAGTGCAAAAAATCCTAAAACCGCTGGTCTATGCTGGACGGCTTTCCCTGACCATCTATCTGATGCAGTCTTTTATCTGTATGCTGCTGTTTCACTCCTATGGCTTGGGCTGGTATGGTAGCCTCCATCCAATACAGCTCCTTGGCCTAGCCTTACTCATTTATAGCCTACAGGTACTTTTCGCCTACTTCTGGTTACAAAAACATCGCTATGGTCCTATGGAAAAACTATGGCGGACCTACAGCTATTCCAAATCAACATCTTGAGCAAATAAGCCCTCAACAATCTTCCCAAAATCCTGTTGGAGAGAATAAGAACACGTCCAACGTATGGTCCTATCCTATCGATTACTGTTACTACTTTGCTTTCTCTCAACCTTTTGGAGGATAGCACCTACTGTTGGGCAGTCCAATTGCTGTGAAAACCTGATCCCCAATGGCAGCTTTGAAAATTTCGCTGCCCTTCCCAATGATGATTGTGATTGGTTTTTAGCAACGGGCTGGACCAATGCAGCAACCACCAGTGATTGTGGTGCAAGCAATGGCACCCCAGATTATTACCACCTAAACGGCCAAGGTAATTTTTCCGCCCTTCCTGATAATTACTTTGCCACTAACCTTCTTCCTGCTGATGGTAGTGCACTTATGGGGGTGGCAAGCTATTTGGATTTCCTAACGGATGCACGGGAGTACCTATCCATTCCCTTGAATTGTCCACTTGCCATAGGCGATACCTATACTTTTTCCTTTGCCGTCACCCAGGCTAGTCCAATAGAGATTAGCTTGGCCAGCAATAATTTGGGTGTACTCTTTAGTCAAGGCCCAGTGCTCCAGCAAGTGGGCTGTAATTGTCCCATTCAGGCCAGCCCCCAATTCAATATTACGGAAATCGTCTCAGGTTCAGATTGGCAATACTTCACCTATACCTTTACTGCGGATCGCCCTTATGACTTTTTTACCTTTGGCAATTTTTTTGATGATGCCAATACCCAAACCCAGAACCTGGGCATTGATGCGATCTTTGATCTGGCCTATTATTTTGTCGATGATTTTTCCCTTTATAAGATAGAGGCGACTGGTGGGGAGCGAGACCGTGGGGAGGACCAAGT
>JBCBDH010000989.1:0-1914 GCA_038529855.1 Bacteroidota bacterium
CTCTGCGACCGTATCGCCTACCAGCGTGCCCGTTGCCGCATCTAGCGGAATTTGACCGGCGACAAAGAGCATAGTGCCGGAGGCAGCAACTGCCTGATTGTAAGGACCTACGGGAGCAGGGGCCTGATCGGTTTGAATAATTTTACGCACGGTGTCTTTTTCAAAAAATATACAGCCGAGGTCATTCTAAGGGTTGCGTTGAGGCATCGCAATGCGCCAGGTGTGTTAAGCGTGGGCGATGGCCATAGTGTCGGTAGCGCCAGTAGTCTGCCAGGATTTGCCCGTGGTCGAAGCAGAGTGTGCCAGAGTGCGCGCCAGCGACTTCCCAGGGATTGACGATTTTGAGACTTTTGGCATCGTCTTGAGCGGTGGGGGGATAGACGCATCGTCAAAACTCGCTCGCAATCGCGGAACGGTAAGCAATAGGGCCTCCAAAGCATCAGAGGTACTCAAAAGACGCGAAATACTCAGCTGAAAAGGAAAGAGTTCGTTTTGAAAACGCTGATTGCGCCGCCAGCGATAGCCCAACTCTGCCTTGCCCGTAATATTGGAAAATAAAGTACTGCGCTGCTGAAAAGTGCCACTAAGCTGAAGAACAGTTTTAGGAATGACATTGGGCTGGCGTTTGCCAATTGAAAAAGGCAAAATAATCCTTGGGATTTGTAGCTTGCTGGAAACGGTCGCTTCCAAGGTATTGAGAAAGGGACCAACACCCGCTCCTGCCTGCGTCTCGACTCCAAAAGACAAATTATTGGCCCACTGCTCCGCTCCTCTAAACAGATTGCGATGTTGATAAATAAAATTGATGCTCGAACCCAGTAAACTCGAGCCCTCTGTGGAAGCTTCCAGATCAAGCCCAAGGTCTTGATTGGGCGAAGGGGTGAGCAAGAACTGGCGGTGAAGCACCAGTTGCCCATCAATGGTATCTTTGAAGTATTTGAGATTGACAAATTTGAAAACGCCCAGATCCAATAGGTAATTAATGGTTTGGGTTTCTTTGGACTTCATGTACACCGCTCCGCTATCTTGCTGAACAGCTTCCTTTAAAGCGGACAAGCGAATAATAGGGCGCTGCTGAATCAATTCCCAATAGCCCTCTCGTAAGGTATCAGGAGAGGCTTGCAAGGTGGTATCTTGATCCAGGGCATAATCGGCAAAGATGCGGACTCCGCCCAATTGGTAGGGCTGGTATTGAAAAGCGTGGCTAGGGGCCTGTACTTCCAGATACAAATCTATCCAATGTCCCTCCTGATTACTGGTCGTGTCTAAGTAAAAATACAATTTGGAGGGATCAAATTCAAAATAGCCATTTTCACGCGCCAAGGTGCTGAGGCGTTGGCGTTCCGCATCAATCGCGGTCAAGCTATAGGGTTTGGATAAGGGGATAATGGGTTTTTTGATGGGAGCGGCAAAAAGTTGGAGCAGTGGGGTAGTGTCAGGGGGAACTTGGTAGGTTCGTATGTAGTATTGCGGGCCCGTTTGTATGGTGTATTGTACTTTTACTTTTCGGTTTTTTGTGGTCGTATCACTTGCCACCGTCACGTGAAAAAATCCTTGATCGAGCAATCGTTTTTTCATCGACAGTCGACTTCTTTCAACGATATTGGGATCATAGATTTTTGGGGCTTCGCCTACTTTGTTTTTGAGCCAATAACGCAGTCCCTTTGTTTTTTTGAGCTGGGGAAAACGCTGGTGGAGCCAAAGTCTAAAAGGCTGTCCAAATATTTTTTGATTGGGCTGAGGTTGAGCGAGATAGCTGAGTTCGTCGCGGATTTGCTTTTTGGTAGATTTAGCAATGGGCCCTTCAATGCTCAGTTTGTTTTGATCGAGCAATTGCTGAGGCTCTGGCAAGCGCTTGGTTGATTGGCAGGCGAAGAGGAAAAGAACAAGCCCTAGGCCCTAGTCCCACTTGGT
>JBCBDH010000990.1:0-1898 GCA_038529855.1 Bacteroidota bacterium
GTAATGGATGCCTGTCTGGATGCCAACCCCAACTGTGTCGCCACAGCTGCCAATCAGGTCACCACTGACAATTTATTGTTGGAAGGACTTTATTTGGAAGAAGGGCAAAATTACTACATCGTCATCTCGACCTGGGAAAATCCACCAAGTACTAATTTTGATCTCACGATTATCTCAGAGCGTAGATGTGAAGCCCCAAGTAATTTGGAAGTCACTAATATCACTATATCTTCCGCTGATCTGCAATGGTCAGGTAATGCGCCTATCTACGAAATCAGTGTTGTAAACCAAGGCGGCAATCCTGGTTCCAATAGCCAATTGACCCTATCCAATAGCTACCAAGCAGACAACCTAAGTGCTGATACGCGCTACGACGCCTTTGTCCGCGCCTCTTGTCCCAGCGAAAGCCTAATCATCACTGGAACCTACGACGGCCCGCTGTCTGGCGGCAATCCCAAAGGAATAGAATTATATGTCATCAATGATATCCCTGATTTGAGTATTTACGCCCTGGGTTCTGCTAATAATGGAGAAGGTAGTGATGGGATAGAGTTTCAGTTTCCAGCCCTACCCGCCTTGGCTGGTACTTATCTCTACTGGACTTCTGATCAAGAATTATTTATGGACTTCTTTGGTATAACTGCCGATTATGAAGATGATGATGCCTTGATCAATGGTAATGATGCTGTAGAGCTTTTTAAGAATGGGGTGGTCATTGATGTATTTGGAGAAATTAATATAGATGGCACGGGAACCAGCTGGGAGTATAAAGATGGCTGGGCCTATCGCCGTTCTGGGCAATTGCCCAATTATGGACTTTTTGATTTTAGCAAATGGACTTACAGCGGAATTGATAACCTAGAAGGCAATGCGACCAATGCGACTTGTGATGTCCCCTTCCCAATTGGTACCTATCAAGCGCCCGAACCACTTTATTCAGCTTGGGTGGGACCAGTGACCTTTAGTACCCCACCTGATGTTCCAGAATGTGGAAGCATTTTCTACGATAATGGAGGTTCCCTATCAGATTATATGGCCAATAGTAGAGATACCATAACGATTTGCCCACAAATTGATGGCTATGAGGTCTTGGTCAAATTTGATTTGTTTGACCTAGAGTCAGATGGTACCCAATGTATTGATGCTTTGTATATTTTCGATGGGGAGAACACTGCTGCTCCCATGCTCAATGCCCCAGAGGGCAATTCTGGTGCCTGGTGTTGGGATTTATCTCAAAGCCCACCTTTGGGAAGTGGTAATCTAGTTGATCGAACCTTGGTCTCTACTGCGACCTCTGGTTGTTTGACCTTTGTCTTTAATTCTAATGAGACAGAGCAACAATCTGGTTGGGAAGCCAGTGTAAGCTGTCGGGCCAGAACCAACTGTGTGTCCCCAACGGAGCTGGTAGCGACCAATATCACTGCTACCTCTGCGGAATTGAGCTGGACGACTATGGCGGATAATGCGGTAGATGCTAAAATTTCTTGGGGGGCGATGGGTATTAATCCAGAAGAGGGGACCATTATAGAGCAAGTGAGCAGTCCTTATCTATTGAATGATTTGGTTTCAAGCAGTGCCTATGATTTCTATGTCCGTCAAGGCTGCGATGTTTTTGGAGAGAGCGAATGGGTTGGGCCTTTCCGCTTTTTTACGGCCTGTTCTTCTGATTTAGGCGATGCGATTACCGCACCTATTGAGGTGGTCAGTCTTCCTTTCTCAGGCTTTGGGTCAACCAAGGATTGTTTTACTGATCGCATCGGCAATGCCTCTTCAGATGCCTTCTATGCCTTTGAAACAGGCGACTGTACTTATGCTATTTACATCAGCACCTGTAGTGAAAATACGGACTTTGATACCTATCTGTATTTGCTAGACGAATTGGGCAATGTAATCACTAC
>JBCBDH010000991.1:0-1895 GCA_038529855.1 Bacteroidota bacterium
AATCGAATGATATAAACCCCTTTGGCTAAGGATTGATAATCAAACTGCTGAACTAAATTCCCTGACTTGAAATCCAATTGCTCACGATCCAATTCTTGACCAATGACATTAAAAACCTGATACCTCAAATTATCCAATGGCTTTCCCCTTAATGCTAAGGTAAAAGAGGCTGAGGCTGTTGGATTTGGAAATATACTAAATGTATTAATCTCACTGATTTCCTCAAGATTACTCACTATAATCTCCAGGGTTTCCGTAAAGGTATTTGCTCCACAATCATTAGTCACCGTCAAGGTCACCGTGTAAAGATCAGGGCTTTCGTAAATATGAACAGGATTTTCATTGGTACTGAAATTGCCATCCCCAAAATCCCATACATAGCTATTACCCCCCAGAGAAGTATTGTTAAAATTAACTGTCGTGAAATCAACTGCTGTCTCAAAGCTTGCTGTGGGTAAATCTTCTACTTCAATAAAAACAGTTTGGGAAATGGTATCATTACCAGCTGGATTAGCGGCGATTAAAGAGACCTCAAAGCTACCTTGCTGACTGTAGACGACAGTTGGATTTTGTTCCGTTGAGCTTGCAGGTGTTCCTTGCTCAAATGACCAAGTCCAAGCGGTAGTCGTCGCAGAGGATTCATCTATAAATTGAACGCTAAGCGGTGCACAACCTGTTGTATTCTCGCTTGTGAAATCTGCAGTGGGAGCAGAGAGCGGAGGATCATTCGTGCAAGCGGTTAGGCAACCAGAATTAATCCTGGAAATAATATAAGCGTCAATATCAGCAATGGATTCAGCTGACCAATTGGTTGTATTACTCACACCGCGCGACATGATGGTTCCAGTTATGGAATCATCGTGTTCCCCATCAAGGTTATGACCATATTCATGTGAGGTTAAAACTCTCAATAAAGCAGCATTTGAGGAAAAGTCTTGCAGGGCATTATATCTCCAACTAGAACAAACCTGTCCAATATTGGCAATCCCTATTAAAGTGCCCTGGAAATCCAAATTCGTCCATACAGAGGCTAAGTCGTAATCCACTCCAAATCCTCCATCATTTCCCCAATCTTTAAAGGCATCCAACAAAGAAAAAGCAATAGGAGTACCGCTGTTAATCCCCCAGGGATTAACAGTATCCGTTACCACAAATTGGGTGACTATAGAAAAGTCAAGTTCATGAACAAAGTCATTATCATAATCCGTGATTACGTTATTATTTACCGCAATATTATGCGCTTCTACTGCTTCTACCGTACTGTACGCATCAAACATAGCGCGATCTGAGGCAATAGCTAAATCTACTTCGTAGCAGCTTGTACGACTTCTTTGATGTTGGATATTAGGCTTAGATCTGCCAAATGATTTCTTCCTATTTCTCGTTTCCATCGCTCCACAAGTATGGCCACGATCCCAGCGAACATCACTGGATTTGTAAACAACTATTTGATCTCTGGGTGCATTTTTATTAAAATACCAAAGTGGCTCTATGTACCAATCCTCCTTCCCTATTCTGACAAAACCATACATAAAACCTTCATCCAAGGTCAGCGCAATTAGGGAAGAGGAATGGTCCTGAATACTCCCTCTGAAAGTTAAGTTTTCGCCAACTGGCAATTGGACTAATTTGCCATCACGCTCAGTGGTCAAGGTGTAGTTTTCAGATCGAACATCTACAGGAGTAATGGAAAAGTCCCAGTCGTAATCATTCCCAAGAAGGAGTTTGAAATCAATATCTGTTGCTCCGCTTTTGGCAAAAGCATCAATCGCATTTACATCTATTTGATAGAGGTCATAGTCATGGAATTGCTTCTCAAGATTTCTGGTGTTAAGGGTTTGTACAGAACGGCCTAAGAAAATTTGTGATTGATCCTTTTTAGCAATAAATGCTAA
>JBCBDH010000992.1:0-1889 GCA_038529855.1 Bacteroidota bacterium
GCCTTCCATTTCCATTACAGCACCTACTGCACCGCCACTTCTCAAAGCCGTCCTCGTGTTATAACCAATCCAAGGACTGTCTTTTCTTGGTTTTACCAGGGGAAGGCGATCCGTAAATTGATGCATGGCCTGAAAGCGCATGCGAATTCCTGGACTGATGTTTCCCCCGTGATAAGCCCCTTCTTTATCGATGATGTCATAGGTAATACAAGTACCCGCATCAATCACCAAGCAAGCTTTCCCAGGGTGGAGTTGACAAGCGCCAGCGATACCCGCTAGCCGGTCTTTACCCAGGGTTTTGGGGCTTTTATATAGATTTTTAAATGGTAAGGGCGTCTGAGCGGTCAGTTTCAGGTAATAGTAGTGCTGTCGGAAGTAAGCTTCGGTGCCAGTGTCATAATCTGCTACAGCAGATAAAGCCATCTGGCTAATGGGGAATCGGGCGGTTATTTTTTTGGCATCCTGAACTGTCCATTCCTTTTTCCAACTCGTCTTTTTTATCAATTGGCCCTTTTCGAAAACGCCCACCTTTGTACGCGTATTGCCGACATCAATTATTAGATTCACTTTTTGTTGCGATTGGTGGGTGGCTTAGTGCTTAAAATGTCGGACGCCAGTCATCACCATCGCCAAAGCATTTTCATCACAGTAATCAATACTGGCCTGATCTTTTATCGACCCTCCAGGCTGAATGACGGCTTTAATCCCTGCCTTATGCGCAATTTCAACACAATCGGGGAAGGGAAAAAAAGCATCAGAAGCCATGACTGCACCTTCGAGGTCAAAACCAAAGTGCTTGGCTTTTAATATGGCTTGCTTCAAGGCATCTACCCGCGAGGTTTGCCCACAGCCCACCCCCAATAGCTGCTGATCTTTGATCAAGGCAATGGTATTGGACTTGAGGTGTTTGGCGCATTTGTTGGCAAAAAGCAGATCCTCGATCTGTGCATCACTTGGCGCTACTTTGGTGACCACCTTAAGGTCTTCCGCTGTTTCTATCGTCAGGTCCATATCTTGCTGAATCACGCCATTGAGTAAGCTTTTAAAGCTCCGCTTGTGGACGTAGAATTCTTTGATACGCAGCAGGATGCGTTTTTTCTTTTTACAAAGCAATTCTAAAGCTTCTCCACTAAAGGAAGGCGCGATGAGTACTTCGTAAAATAGCTGATTAATATCTTCTGCGGTAGCTAGGTCGATTTCGCTATTACAAATCAAAATACCACCAAAAGCAGAGATAGGATCACCCGCTAAAGCCGCTTTCCAGGCTTCAAATAGGGTTTTTCTCGTCGCTGTACCACAGGCATTGGTGTGTTTGAGAACGGCAAAGGTCGGTGCTGCATCTTTAAATTCCGACATTAGATTGACCGCTGCATCCACATCTACCAAATTATTGTAAGAAAGTGCTTTTCCATTGAGCTTTTCAAACATATCCTCCATGTGGCCATAGAAAACACCTTGCTGGTGTGGGTTTTCTCCATAGCGAAGGGTCTTGGATTGATGATAGCTTTGTTTGAAAGACCATTCCTCACTGTCTTGATCAAAGTAATTGAAAATGGCCGTATCGTAATGGGAAGAAATCTTAAAGGCGCGACGGGCCAGCTCCTTTCTATCTGCTACATCCGTATGCCCCTGCTTTGTGCGAAGTAATTCCAGGATCATTTCATACTCCGCCTTAGAAGGCACCACGACCACGTCTTTGTAATTCTTAGCCGCTGCCCGAATCAATGAGATACCACCAATATCGATCTTCTCAATAATTTGCGCCTCTTCATCCGTATTCGCAACCGTATCTTCAAAGGGATAAAGATCGATGATGACCAGATCAATCTCTGGAATATCATAAGCCTCTAGCTGAGCCAAATGGCCTTCCTCGCGTCGGGCCAGCAAGC
>JBCBDH010000993.1:0-1888 GCA_038529855.1 Bacteroidota bacterium
TCGCTGATATTTCCTCCTTTTTTAAGAAAAGTAAAAGCAAATCTTCCAAAAAGAACACCTCCTCTTCTTCGAGCGGAAACAACAGCTCGGGTAGTGGCACCAGCAATTCCGATGGTACGGGCGATTCCAATACTGCAGGCGATGGTGACGCTGGTAGTTCAGAAGATGGCAATGCTGATACAGATGGATTGGGAGATACAGGCAATAGCGGCGACGATTTTGATGGTGATGGCTTGCTGACGCGCAAGGTCATCTATCGCGCCAATTTGGATCAAATCATGAAAAAATCGGGTAAGATTGTTATCAATCTCTGTGTCAACCGCGATGGGAAAGTGATCTTTTCAGAAATCGACCGCCGCAAATCCACCATTCGCGATGCTAGTATCCTAAGAAGAGCGGAAAGAGCCGCTGCCAAATACCGCTATGAGAAGGATTATACGGTAGCAGAAAGACAATGTGGTAAGCTGACCTTTATCGTAAAAATCAATAAATAATCACCCCGTACCAACTGCGCCCTATGCGAATGAATCACATAGGGCGCAGAAAATCGCTTTGGGCTATAATCTAAAAGGTAGGCTCAAAGCTAATGAATCATCACTCGCATGGTACTCCTTCCCATCTCAGACTCCAAGACCGGGAAGTAAAGTCCACTAGATAAATCACTGACATCTACATTCAGCTGATTCTCTCCAGCCAGCAAATCTTGCTGTCGATTCAAAAAGACCGTTTGGCCCAGGGTATTGACGATTTTTAGGTCTGCCCTGGTTTGAGCGTTTAGCGAAAAGTTGACCAATAGCTCTGTATCAGCGGGATTGGGAAATACACTAATCTCATCAGCAAATGGCTCTACCACCGCTACAGGAGGTACAAATACGCTATCACCTACAATAAATAGGCTAAAATCGCCTGGTACTTCTGTCGTCAAACGAGTCGTCACACGGATCAGGTAATCAGTAGGTTCAGCAGGTAAATTGGTCACTTCAGTGAAAACAAATACATCGTCTTCGCTAACATCCAAACAAGAACCTGAAATGGCCAAAGAATCCACTTGCTGATCACAAGTTTCAAAAAGCTCCACAACATAAGCAGCCTCCTGGAAATCATCTTCCTTAAACAACCAGATAATCAATTCCGTATTACCCAAACTGTTTAATTCATACCAAACTGTGGAAAACTCCCCACTAGTCGTATTGGCCGTGTAGCACTGCCCGTTGGGAAAAATAAAGGTACTGATATCTGCAATGGTTCCATTAATGGTTGTTCCTTCAATGGCCCCTTCCAATTGGTCAAACTGCTCTTGCGTAATAATCCAGGCAGAATCAGCATTTTCGCAAAGGTCATTGGCTGGTGGAATGGGTGGGTCAGTTTCGATCAGGTCAAAAGTACCCGTGCCTTGCTCGCCCGTATAGCCCCCCAAACGAAGCAGATAAGTAACCCCTTCGTCGACACTAAAGATCAATCGAGAAGTAAAGTTCATACAACCTGAGCCATCGTCATTACAAGCATACAAATCTTCGTCAGAAAGCGCACATCCAGCATCGTCGATATAAACTGCCATACGCGAGTCAAAATTAATTTGATCACAAGTCGACCATTCTACAGCACCCGTAAATGGAGCGGTAAAACGATACCAAATATCAGCTTGCACCGTGTTGTCCCCAAAGCCAAAACAGCCCTCATCATTGGGATGAAGTGGCCCATCAGTAATTGCACCCACATTGGTAAACTGTTGTCCTGTGCCAATCATCACCTCAGTTGCCGTATTACAGAAGTCATTGCTAAGCGTGGGCACAAATTCCTGAATCGTAAAGAAACCAGTACCTGCTCCACCAGGAGCGGTCTCGCCATATCCTCCCAAGCGAAGCAAATAGGTCAGGCCAGCATCGAC
>JBCBDH010000994.1:0-1884 GCA_038529855.1 Bacteroidota bacterium
TTTATGGTATTCCCGATTGTTTTACCATCATTGTAAATGGAATGCCCAAGGAGATTGTAGGTGCTTATCCTGAAATTTACTTTATGAGAACAATGGATTCAGGAGCAACCTGGTCTGATAATCACCTTGCAGGGATACCACACATCGACTATCTCAGATTTACAATAAGTCCTGATAATTCCAATGTGATATACGCGGAGGACAATATAAATATGAATTTTCGCTGCCCCGCCAAATCCACAGATGTAGGACTCAATTTCAGTCCCATGATCAACGAACAGAATCATGTTGATTCAAGGATATTCTTTCCCTATAATAGTCAAGTTAACGACCCTTCAGGCAATAATGATGTCATCTTCTTGGGTAATGATGGTGGTGTTTCTAAAACCACGGATGGTCAACGCTGGATAGATATCACAGGCGAGGGTTTGAATTGCACCAATTTTTATGGAATTGGAATCACTGAATCCAATAGCGATATGATTATTGGTGGGGCTCAGGATGGGAGTATTAACTTTTATAATGATGGGGTTTGGTATGAGACTCGGCCAGGAGGAGATAATGGGGATTGTTTGATTAATCCAGCCAATTCTGCCCTTATATTTCAAGAAGTTAATTCAAATGTTCGTCGGACAACTGATGTGTTGAGTACAACCAATTCTGGCCTACCTGCTACTCCGCCTGGAAAACGCAAGTATATCTACCCACTCTATAATAATCCTAATGATGCCGATGAGATATATGCAGCTACCGATAATCTGCAAGTGTATTCTATTTCAAGTGCAAGTTGGACAACTGTTGCTGATGCCAATATTCATCCTAACAAGCAATTGTCTAGTATTGCGATGTCTGTAGCCAATAATGATATTGTTTACTATTCCGTTCATGGCCACTGGTGGAACAACAACCAGCCTTCAACACATGAAAATAATTATGGAGGGCTTATCAAGGCAGATCGAAGCAGTGGGAGCTGGGTATTGACGGATATCACAGGGGATATGCGAGATAAATGTCAAGGTACAGATTGTGGACTGTCTGTACCAATCGTAGACATCACGGTTGATCCTGATGATGAAGATAATATCTGGGTGGTTTTTAGTCGCTTTAATGCCAATCAGAAAGTGTATCATTCAGAAGATGGCGGAGCCTCCTGGGTGAGTGAAACGAGCTGTTTGCCTAATATCCCAATCACTTCTATTTGCTTTCAGCGCGGTACGGATAATCGAGTTTACATTGGAACTGATTTTGGGGTTTTCTTCAAAGACGACACTATGAGCGATTGGGCTTTTTATGGCAATGAGGGACCAAGAACGCTGGTGGCGGATATGGAGATCAGCACTTGTGCCAATAAATTGGTGGTAGCGACGCAAGGAGCGGGGCTTTGGGAAGTAGATCTGCTAAAGGGGAATGACATCATTATTCCTGCCAATCAATCAGTTGTTTGGGATCAGTCGCGATGGCTGACGGGCGATTTGTATATCAAGCCAGGCGCTACGCTACACATTCTCAATTCTACGATTAGCATTGCCAAGGATGTGCGAATTTTTGTAGAGGAAAGAGGACATTTGATTGTCGACAATAGTGTATTGACCAATAATTGTAATGAGTTTTGGGAAGGCATTGAGGTTTGGGGCGATGCGGCATTGAGTCAGTCCTTTATTGGGCAAAGCCAAGAGCAAGGTTTTCTGGAGGTGATGAATAATTCAACCATAGAGTATGCCCGAAATGCCGTAAAATTGGGTAAAACAGGAGACAGCCAGCTCAACCATACAGGAGGGCTTATTTGGGCGCGAAATTCTACTTTTCGCAATAATATCCAAGCTGTAGAATTTTTAAAATATCGCAACTTCAGCCCTTTCAATCCTTCCTTTACTTTGTGGAATG
>JBCBDH010000995.1:0-1883 GCA_038529855.1 Bacteroidota bacterium
GAAAGACTTCCCCTATTGCTATTTTCGTAAGTAAACCAAACCTTGGTCAGTGTAAGCTTTCCACCCCCAGGTAGGCTGGCATCTACATGATCGCTATAAGCAGCGGCATTATCCTGATTGTGAACACCTGGACAAAGTTCGTAGCTGTATTCAAAATGAACGGTTTTAATGGGATCAACAGCAGGGTCATTTTCTAGTCCTAGCTTGGAGTAGAGTTCTACCTTTTCCAGTAGATAGGAGAAATCGCCAAAGGCATCGCTTGCCTTTTGGTAGCGAGTGGATACGCCGCGGCCATCATTTCTTTTTTCGATGTAAAACTTGGCAATGTGGGTACGGGTTTCTGCTGTGGCCAAATAATATTGTTCGCGTTTGCCATAGGAAATAGCGGCTTTGTCATCCCTATTATCAGTTATTTTTCCTTTAAGATAATTAGCGCCATTGAAAGGTGTTTTCCACTGGTAGGCATCAGAGGTTTTGACATAATTAAATTTGACCCAATAGCCATAGTCTTCATCAGAAGGACCAGGGGTGCCTAAGTCTACATAATCTGCTCCTAAAACGGAGGTCAGTAAAAAGGCATGAGCATATTCTGGTACTGTCGTTTTATTGAAGTATTGATCTGTATTGGGAATGCAATAATTAATCTCATCTAATTCTGCTTGACAGTCGTCCGTTTCGCCAGTGGACAGGCTGTAGCCACTGTAGACTGGATTGCAGTTCATTGGCGGAGTGATGCTAAAGACCGTTTCTTCTTGCAAAGTATTTTTGGCAGGCAGGGCGTAGACATAGCGTATCCCGTTGTTTTGTAGGGCGGTGATGCCTGCGAAGTGACTTCCTTGATTATCTGCATCTCTTACCAAATCAACACTAGGAGCACTGTCGTAAGTACCATAGGTATCGTAGTATTGAATGCGGTATTCTTTTAAGGATTCTGTAGTGCTTGGATTTAGCAGGTCCTTATTGGTGTATTGCTGGATGGATTGACCGCGGGGTTTGCGATCTGGTCTGGCACCAGTCGTAATATTCTTTTCACTTCCATCCGTAAATTCCAATTTTTTAGCATTGTCATAATTGAGTCTCTGGGTAGGGATTAATTTATTGCCCAGCATGAGTCTAACAGCCTTTTCCCCGCCAATGTAATCGTACTGCCCTGTAGGTTCTGCCGTCATTTCCCCAGCGGCTTTGAAATAGTAGTCTTCGTCAGGGGTTCCAGTAAATAGGCTTTCTGTTCCTGACCATTTTCCAGAACGACTGACGGCGAAGCTGCCACCAATATCAATTCCAACATCCGCAATATCGCCAGGGTCAACTTCTACCCCCAAACGGCCGCCCCCACTGAGGGATTGTTCTTTGGGATCGCTGAGGAGGGCTACCTTGGAGCGGTAAGGGCGATACATACCTCCTGTCCCCTGCCCCATGACGGAATAAATATCTGGGGTGGTCTGCGGAATGGCCAAATTGGAGTTGGCTTCTCTTATTGGACCATCATTGGTTCGATTAAAATCAAGCAGGGCATCTTCTTCTGAGGCAGCCTCCCAATTCAAATAGCCATAGGCTGGGGTCTTTCTGACTTTCCCTCGATCTTTTAGCCGCTGGCGAAAGTAGCTGATATTAATACTTGTGCCAGGAGCAACTATTTTTGGGAAATAACCCCCTTTTACTGTTCTGGTTAAATTCACCCCTCTATATTCCGTACCAATCTGTGGCGAATAGGCATTTTGTCCAAAGCTGAATGAAGCTGTTCCACCTGTCGTAATCTGAGAAGAGGCAAGCGTGTTACTTGAAGGGAACTGGATGCTTCCCGTATAGCCCAAGGAAAAGGATTGTAGACCTTCTCGAGAACTAATCCCCACAGAACTTTGTAGCGAACCAGAGAAATCACC
>JBCBDH010000996.1:0-1882 GCA_038529855.1 Bacteroidota bacterium
CGACTGCTATTGTCGGCTTGTGTCTTTTTGATGCTTACCACGATAGCTTGTGATCGACTAGGGACGGAAAAGCGTTTATTGATCTTTTCTAAAACGGCGGGTTATCGCCACCAATCTATTGAAACCGGAATTGAAGCCATCCAACAATTAGCGGAGTCTAAAGGCTATCAAGTTGAGGCCACAGAGGAGGCTAGTATCTTTAATGAGCGCGAATTAGCTCGTTTTAGCGCTGTTATCTTCCTCAATACGACCGGAGATGTTCTAGATGCCTATCAACAGGCTGATTTTGAAAGATACATCCAAGCTGGTGGTGGTTTTGTTGGTATCCATGCCGCTACAGACACCGAGCATTTTTGGCCTTGGTATGGAAAACTGGTAGGTGCTTATTTTAATAATCATCCAGAAACACAGCCCGCACGTTTAAAGGTGCTCAATAAGAATCACCCAAGTACAAAGCCACTTCCAGCCATCTGGGAGCGAACCGATGAGTGGTATAATTTCAAAAACCTCAGCCCTGATGTACAAGTCTTAGTCACTGTTGACGAATCTTCTTACACAGGAGGAACCCATGGGGACAGTCATCCAATGGTATGGTGTCATAATTATGATGGAGGACGTGCCTTCTACACTGCTTTAGGCCATACGGAGGAATCCTTTAGTGAGCCACTTTTTTTAGAACATCTCGCTGGGGGGATTGCTTATGCTGTAGGGGACAATAAGAGGGATTATGCCGCTGCTAAGACCAAGCGCGTTCCAGCTGAAGATCGCTTTGTTCGAACAGTCCTTTGGCAAAACTTTAATGAGCCAATGGAATTAGATGTATTTGAGGATGGGAAAGTGATGGTCGTCGAACGAAAGGGCAATCTCTTTCTTTGGGACCCCAAAAGAAAAATCGCTGATAAGATTGCTACCATCCCTGTGTATAGCGATCAGGAAGATGGGCTAATGGGCATCGCCATTGATCCCAATTATCCAGAAAATAACTGGATTTATTTGTGTTATTCGCCTGCTGGCGAAATTCCTAAGCAACACATTTCCCGTTTTGTATTTGACGGAGAGCAAATTGATCTGACTAGCGAAAAGGTGGTCCTCGAAGTTCCCGTACAGCGCGATGAATGTTGTCACTCTGGTGGTTCTTTAGAGTTTGGCCCCAAGGGCAATCTCTTTATCACTATAGGGGACGATACCAATCCCTTTGAATCGGACGGCTATGCACCGATTGATGAACGTCCTGGCCGCAGTGCATGGGATGCACAAAAATCTTCTGCCAACGCCAATGATCTTCGCGGTAAGATCCTTCGCATTAAACCTGAAGCAGATGGCAGCTATAGCATTCCCGAAGGCAACTTATTTCCTGTAGGTACACCCAATACCCGACCTGAAATTTATGTGATGGGCTGCCGTAATCCTTTCCGTCATTCCATTGACCAACAGACTGGTTATTTGTATTGGGGCGATATTGGACCCGATGCTGGGAAAAATCGCGAGCTTCGTGGTCCCAAGGGAATCGATGAATTCAACCAGGCTAAAGGCCCTGGCAATTGGGGCTGGCCCTACACCCGAGGCAACAACCAAGCCTATTACGATTACAACTTTGCTACCCAAGAATCAAACGGTACTTTCCGTCCCGATCGCCCAGTAAATAATTCTCCTAATAACACTGGACCCCAAGAATTACCTCCTACGCAGTCTTCCATGATCTGGTATTCCTATGACCAATCCGAGGAGTTCCCCTGGGTAGAAGTTGGTGGTAAAAACCCAATGGCTGGTCCAATTTATTATGCGGATCAATACGCGGGAAAGAATAAATTCCCCGATTATTTTGATGGTAAAATCCTGATCTATGAGTGGATGCGCAATTGGATTTATGCGCTTAAAGTTG
>JBCBDH010000997.1:0-1882 GCA_038529855.1 Bacteroidota bacterium
CAACATAAAAACAATAGAGCTGATGCCTAGTGCCAGACTAATCATAAAAAACTGTAAGCCTTATTACGGTTTTTGAGGCTCAGACCGCAGAGCAGCAAGCCCAAATCTCCAAACGAGGCTTACAGTTTTTTATGATTAGTCTGGCACTAGGCATCAGCTCTATTGTTTTTATGTTGATGGCTTAGGTAAATTAGCTATCTTCAATGAATGAAAAACTGTCTAGTCGTTCGAGCATTCCGTTTTATCGCCTTTTTTGTTTTTTTATCCTTTCATTTCACGACAAAGGCACAGACCAGCATTGATCATTGGGAGACAGTGATCTACGCTGCTGGTCAGTGGCGTTACCTGTCACCAGAGAGTCCTGTAGCCGCTAATTGGCGAATGACGGGCTTTGATGATGGCAATTGGGCGATGGGTAATGGGGGAATTGGCTATGGCGATGACGATGATGCAACAGAGATTGCACCGACCAATGCGCTCTTTTTGCGCAAGGAATTTGAGATCATTGATGTCAGTAAGCTAGAACTGGCCATCTTGCATGCAGATTTTGACGATGGTTTTGTGGCCTATATCAATGGGGTAGAAATCGCCAGAGCGAATGTCGATGGCCTACCTCCCGCCTTTAATGCTGAAGCTTCTGACCTGCGAGAGGCAGAAATGTATCAAGGTGGCTTACCTGTACCCTTTACACTAACTAAGGACTTTGTTCAAGATCATTTTATTAGTGGAACCAATACCCTGGCCATTCAGGTACACAATTTTAATGGTCTTAATTCTTCAGACTTATCCGCGATCTTTTTCTTGTCATTGGGCATTAATGATGCTTCCATGGACTATCGGCCAACACCTTCTTGGTTTATCGATCCCTCTTTTAGCTCCAATTTGCCCATTTTGAAGATCAATACGATGGGGGGCGTCATACAAGATGATCCCAGGATTAGGGCACATTTGGGGGTGATTAATAATGGTCCTGGCCAGCTTAACAACAGTGGCGATCCATTTAATGGATATGATGGAGCCATCAGCATCGAGATCAGGGGTGCTTCCTCGCAGCTTTTCCCCAAAAAGGCTTACTCTATGGAAACCCAGCAGGCAGATGGGAGCAATAATAATGTCGAATTGTTGGGCTTGCCTAAGGAAAACGACTGGGTACTCAATGGCCCTTATTCCGATAAAACCTTACTTCGCAATGTTTTGACCTATGGCTTAGTCCGTGACATGGGGCCTTACTACAGCCCGCGGACGCGCTATTGCGAATTGATGATCAATGAAGATTATCGCGGTGTTTATATCCTTATTGAAAAGATCAAGCAAGATAAAAATCGAGTTGATATCGATCCTTTGGAACCAGAGGATATTACTGGTGATGAGCTAACGGGTGGCTACATTGTACAAATTGACCGCGAAACACCTGAAGGCTTTGGCTGGTATTCCAATCATGCGCCTTATCCCTTCTTTGTGTATGAAGACCCAGATGGCGACCAATTGGCACAAGTGCAGAAAAACTACATCCGCAATCACCTCAATGCCTTTGAAAATGCGATGATCAATCCCAATTATGCAGATCGTTACAAAGATTTTATCGACCCTGCTTCCTTTATCGACTATTTCCTCATCAATGAGCTAACGAAAGATGTCGATGCTTTTAAGCTGAGTTTCTTTATGCATAAAGATAAAGATAGCAAAGGCGGGAAACTGATTTTTGGGCCCGTTTGGGACTTCAATTTAGGATATGGAAATTTTGATTTCTGTGAGGAAAACCCACAAGGCTGGGCCTATAATTTTGATATAGATTGTGGTTCTACACTGCCTTTTTGGATCAAACGCCTGCTGCAAATACCTGAATTGCGCAATCAGCTCAAATGCCGCTGGGAAAGCCTGC
>JBCBDH010000998.1:0-1874 GCA_038529855.1 Bacteroidota bacterium
TCGCCAAGTTTAAAACGACTTCGGCCTTCCAACTCGACATTGGGCGCCTGTATGACTTCTACAAAAATATCTACCGTATCTGCCTCACATCCATCAATCGAACCCAGAACCTGATAGCTAGTTGATTCTTCAGGACTAGCCAAAACAAAAGACATATCCGTCTGACTCAATCCATCTGAAGGAAACCATCGGAACGTATTGGCATCTCCCGTCACTTCCAACCAGATGCTATCCCCTTGGCAGAGATGATAATCAGTGGCGCTAAGCGTAGCTTGTCCAATGACTGACACCGCTATGGTATCGTAAATGGTACATAGATCATTGGTGACGGCAAGCACATATTCCGTATCGCCATTGGGATAAAGGACAGGATTGGGCGTATCGCCTGCTACATTGACACCATTGGCCGTCCAGACAGCCGTTCCGCTATATTCTGCCGCAAGGGTAATTTCACTATTTTCACAAATACTGGTGTCCAAACCAGCAAAGACCGATTCTGGATAGAGTACATCAATACGGATGGAATCCAAAAGTACGCATCCTTGATCCGTCGTAATTTGAACCTGATAAGTCGTATTTTCGGTAGGGCTGGCATTGGGATTGGGGCAATCATCACAAGACAAACCAGCACTTGGACTCCATTGTGGATCATTACCCAAAGCCACTTCAAGTTGTACTTCCTCCCCATCACAAATGATGCGATCAGCTCCCAGCAAGTCTTGGTTTTGATCCAAAATACTCACTGTCACTGAATCATAGGCGATACAGCCTCCTTCGCCTTCCACTTGAACGATATAAGTCGTCGTCTCCGTTGGACTAGCAACTGGGCTGACACAGGATTCATAACAACTCAAACCAGGTCGGCTATCGTCCCAGGTATAATCAGATGGTAACACCCCACCAGAAGCTAGTAAAGCAACGCTTTCTCCAGTACAAATAACCGTATCAGCAGTCAATTGAATGATGGGCAGGGCATGAGGCCCCACTTCTACCCTAGTCGTATCACTAGCCGTACAGCCATTACCATTGGTAACCAGTAGTTCGTAGATCGTCGTTGTGTCTGGACTCGCCAGTGGTGCTGGACAATCGCTACAGCTCAGCCCAATGCTTGGCGTCCAAGAATAGCTCACATTTTCGCCTTCCAAAAGAATGGCATTCAACTGAGCAAAATCATTGATACAAATATACTTCCCCCCTTCAGCCACTACTCTTGGACTTGCATCAACAATAATGGATTGAACATGAGTATCCACACAACCATTATCAGAGGTAGTCCTCAAACTGACGACGTAGTTGCCCGTCTCAAAGACATGGCTTGGATTGGGCGTATTAGCCGTTTGTCCATTGCCAAAATCCCATTGCCAATCGACAATCTGCCCAGAGCCAATGGTGGATAGATCCGTAAAATCAACACGCAATGGCGAACAACCTCGGTCTGTCGTCAAATCAAAATTTGCCTGTGGTTGAGGATGGATGGTGATGTAGTCCGTTTTGACCAAAGTCTCTTGGCAATAGGTCGTCATCACTTCCAATTGTACCTCATATACCCCAGGACCATTAAAGATAATCCCAGTTGGATTTTCATCAGTAGAGCTAGCGGGATTTCCGCCTTGGAAGGTCCAATTATAAGCAGTCACGGTACCAAAACCTTCAATGAGGCTGGTAAAATCAATAGGACCATTATTTTCTTCGCAAAGGATGCTGTCACTGGCGGTAAAATCAATAGACAAGGATTCTACCGTAATGGGGTCGCCTGTTTTACTGATTGAAGACGCTTCTGGCTGTCGCATCCCTATTACGGGCGACCCCATTACGGTAGAATCCTTGTCTATTGATTTTACCGCCAGTGACAGCATCCTTTGCGAAGAAAATAA
>JBCBDH010000999.1:0-1873 GCA_038529855.1 Bacteroidota bacterium
AACAATCTTTCCATACACGACTCTCTTCCTATATATCTTTTTTATTAATTGAAGTACGCCTTGCTGGATGCTCAAACTTTTGACCCTGAGCATTATGGCTTCCCCGCTATTTATTATAAAATCATGGAGACCAGATAAATAGTCGAAAGTGGGATTAGACATAGCGTTATTTTTCGCTAAGCTAAGTAAAACAGCAAGAATTCAAAAGGATTATTAAGCCATTACCAGCTCCTCACTGGGGCAAGGCAGGGAAAAGTAGAAGGTACTGCCCTTTCCTGGTTCAGAAGTCACCCAAATCTCTCCATCCATAAGGTTGACAATTCGCTTACAGGTAGCCAAACCAATACCAGTGCCCTCGTATTCTTCCTTGGTATGTAGACGGCGGAACATTTCAAAAATCTTTTCTTGGTTTTCTTTGGAGATACCAATTCCATTGTCTTTGACAGAAAAAACATAGCGATCTTCCTTTTTCTCGCAATCGACGATAACCACTGGGTCTTCCTCCCCTCTAAATTTGGCGGCATTGCTCACCAAATTTTGCATCAGCTGTAACATATGGGTGCGATGGGCCTTAACCAAGGGCATATGGTCCGTCTTGACAATCAACTGCCCATTCATTTCCGAAAAGCGATGGCGGAGATTGGCCTCCACCATAATCATAACATCTGCAACAGCGATTAAATGGGTGGGTTCCTGGGCATTGCCCACCCGCGAATAAGTCAACAGGTCCTCCAGCAGGGTTTGCATGCGACTAACGCCATCAATGACAAAATGCATAAACTCCCGTCCATTATCATCAAAGATGTGGTGATAGCGTTTTTGCAGCAAATTGGTATAGGCATTGATCATGCGCAGCGGCTCCTTGAGGTCGTGCGAGGCGACATAGGTAAACTGTTTTAGATTCTCATTAGAGTGTTCGAGCAGTTTGTTTTTAAAACGGATTTCCTCGTTTTTGGTGTTGAGGATCAGGTTTTTATCTTCCAGCAGCTTATTGACTTGTCTTTGTAAGCGGAAGCGGCTAAAAAACCACCAACTTGATGTAAAGAAAAAGAGACCTAAAATCAGAAATACGTAGTATTGTAGGTTTTGAATTTTTTCATTTTTGGCAAACAGCTCGTTTTCCTTTTTGAGCAATTCAATCCCATGCTCGCGTTTTTGGATTTCGTAGCGTTGTTTGGATTGCCCCATCTCTTCCACCATCTTCTCATTGATTAAGGTATCATTAAGGGTCAGATAGGCATTGAGGTATTCGTAGGCTGCATCCGTTTTGCGGATGTCTTTATAGACAATGGCCAACTGTTTGTAAATTTCCAGTTCCCGTGGTTTAGACTGTAGCAGCTTGGCTTGGGCGAGGGCCTTGTGTAAGACATTGATAGCCGCCTTGGGGCGATTCATTTTTTGATACACATCCGCCAAGGTTCGATAAGCGCCTATCACGCCCCATTTATCACTCAATTCCGATTTAAGGCTCAAGGACTTTTTTACATTCTTTTCTGCCTCTTCATATTGCCCAGAAGTAATCTTATTGGTCGCTATATTTCCTAGTGCGTAAGCGATGCCCGTTTTGTAGTTGAGCTTTTCTGCCAGGGCCAAAGACCGCAGGTTGTATTGTAAGCCTTTTTCATTATCGCCCAAATCCGTGTGTAAGCTCCCTAGGGCAGCCAGACAGGAATAAATGGTTCTTTCAACTTTAAGGGCCATACAAATATCCATGGCCTTTTCGTAGTAGGTCTGAGCCTGTTTGAGTTGTTTTTGGTAAAAGAAAATGGTGCCTATGACATAATAGGAATCGGCAATTCCCAATGAATCATTCACCTGTTCTCGCAAATGTAAAGCTTGCATTTGCATCTCATAGGCTTTTTCATAATTCCCC
>JBCBDH010001000.1:0-1872 GCA_038529855.1 Bacteroidota bacterium
TATTGTTGGACGATCATCCTGGGCTGCGGATTCAAATCAATGGTCATACCGATAATGTAGGCTCAGATAGTTGAAGATTATCTTCTTCCGAGCCTACATTATCGGTATGACCATTGATTTGAATCCGCAGCCCAGGATGATCGTCCAACAATAACTTGAGCCGACTCAGCTCAACATAAGAAGCCTTCCCCAGCTCCGCTGACCCCGTATTGAAAAATACATTCTTTAGGATAATGGGTTTTGAATTGCTCACATCAGGAGGCCCCTCTGCTATTTTGGGAATGGCTTGTAAAGCAATCTCAAGGATATAGGGTTTTTCTAAACTCCCCTTTTCCGCCAGCGCAAAATTTTCAGAGTAAAACAAGTATTGCTCTTTGGAAACATTGAGCGCATAGTTTTTTCCCATTGGCAGACAAATGAGAAACTCCCCATCTCGATCCGTCATGGAAGAAGCCTGGATATGGCCATTTGACAGATCGACAAAATCAACCTTGGCGCTTAACTTCTTCCCCGTCTGTGCATCTGTTACCCGTGCCTTTACATAGGTGACGACTTGTGGACGAGCCTTTTTGTACAGTTCAAAACTGTACAGGTCCGTTGTTCGAGTTCTTTTTTGCTCCTCCTTTGCATTTTGCATTTGCTCCTCACCGTATTGACGATCCGTAGAAAAGTAGGCAGTTTTTCCATCTATACTTACCACCATCGCACTTTCATTGGAAGGGGTATTGATCGGATGACCTAGATTGATGGGTTTGCCCCAGGTTCCATCAGCATTGGCCCGAGCATAAAAGAGATCAAAACCTCCCATGCCCACATGTCCCTTGGACATAAAATAAAGGGTAGCGCCATCTGCATGAATGAATGGGGTATTGTCATGCTCTTTAGAGTTAATTGGAGCACCCATATTAAGCGGCTGACTCCAACGTCCATCTACGGAACGCCTACTCAACCAAAGATCATAACCCCCTTTTCCACCTTTCCGATCGCTGGCAAAATAGAGCACCTTACCATCTGCAGAAATGGATGGTTGCTTTTCAGAGGCCGCTGAATTAATCACCTTCCCCATATTAGCTGGCTTGGTCCAACGTCCATCTATCACTTCTGAGAAGTACAAATCGCATTTTCCATAACCATCTTTTCGATCACAGGCGGTAAACACCAGAAACTTACCATCCGCAGAAATACTTTGTGCCCCTTCATTCAGTTCAGTATTAATGGCTTCAATTGGTTCGCCCTTTTGCCAAACCCCATCGACTTTACGGCTGATGTAAAAGTCTTCCCATGAGTTTTTTTGTACGGTATAAACCAGCGTATTCCCATCCGCCGTTAGAGAAGGAAGGTATTCCCAGTCTGGTGTATTAATTTGATCGCCCAGACTTTTAGGTTCGAAAGGTACGGGATTGATGAAAGTATAAGCCTTGAACTCACATACATCCAGGTAATAATCAGCTCTTTTGCGAAGGGTTTCGTTTTTGGGTTGGGTGGAGATATATTGCTTGAAATGAACGGCGGCTTCCTCATATTTTTGCTGCTTCATTTCTGCCAGTGCCAGTGTGTAGAGTACCTTCTTATTATAGAAGGTATCTAGCTGCAACACTTTTTCAAAACCCTTTTCTGAAGTTGTATAATCCTTTTTGGCATAATGCACAGCTGCCCACTGCAGTTGAGCATCAATAAAGAGCGGTTCTTTTCGCAGGGCTTTTTCAAATTCCTTAATGGCCTTATCGTTCTCCTCGCGCATATTGTGTTTCATGCCTTGCTTATAGGCATCCAGTGCTTTTCCTTTGACGGTTTTCTTGGTTACATAGTTTTGAGCAAAACCATTATTGCAAAAGCTACTGAGCAGTAACAATAGACAGAAATGAAAAAATC
>JBCBDH010001001.1:0-1864 GCA_038529855.1 Bacteroidota bacterium
CGCTAATGCAAATGGCCAAAACTTCTGCTAAACTGTCTCAGCTTTCCAAGCAAGGGATTCCCTATTTTTCAATGCTCACTGATCCAACAACAGGTGGGGTGACGGCCTCCTTTGCTATGCTAGGTGATATTAATTTTGCGGAGCCTGAAGCCCTCATTGGCTTTGCTGGCCCAAGGGTCATAAAGGAGACGATTAAAAAAGATCTCCCTGAAGGCTTTCAAACTTCTGAATTTTTATTGGAGCACGGCTTTCTTGACTTTATTGTCGACCGCAAGGACCTAAAGAAGCGAATAGGGGATTTGTTGAGCTTTTTCTAGGTAAAAACCTGCTTTACTCTAAGAATGGGTAGATAAGTACAATAACTTATCTACCCATTCTTATTGGATGTAGCATCAAGTGCCTTCACTCAGTTCTAAGCCTCATCTACAATGACGATAAAGCCTTTCTCCAAAGGATTTAAATGCTTTTTCAAAGTATCAAAAAAGGCATCCCCATATTTGAGGTAGAGGGATAAGAAATTGTCATGTCTCTCTTGTAAACCATTGCTAGGAAAGAGCTTTTCTTTCAAATTCCGCAATTGCTTGATCGCTACCTCGTGTTTTTGTTTCTCTGCGCGAATCAGTCGACCTTCTAATTGCTCCAGGCTTTTGATTTGCTTACTTTGCTCCGCTGCGGCTGTCTTGACCAAGGTAGGGTCAATCTGCCTGGTTTTTTGGATGACCCCTTCAAAGAGAGCATTTAGGGCCTTTTTCTCCGCTGCCAGACTAAGGCTATTGGTCGCCTTCCTATTGACCAAGCGCTTGACGAGGACTTCCGTATCTTCAAAAATTTCAGAGAGGTCAAATTTTAGCTTCTTGAGCTTCTTGACGGTATTCTTGTCTAACCACATCACGGAGTTTCGACGGATCAACATGGGGAAGTTCAAACCAAATGCAGCAAACTGGTCAGGTCTTTCCATCCAGTAAGCCAATTCGCCACCCCCGCCAATATAAGCCAGATTGGGCAAGATGAGTTCTTGGTAAAGCGGACGCATGATCACATTGGGACTAAAGCGTTCTGGATATTGCTCTATCTCCTGGATCATCTGCGCTTCAGAAAAGCGGATAGGGGTATCCAATACTTGGTACTGTCCCTCTTCAAAAACAATTCTCGATCTCAACTGATCTTTTAAATAAAAAAAGTTGATCTCCCTGGCGGTCGCCTGCTGGCCAAAGCCCAAGCTTTCCAAACTAGCTGCCATCTTTTCAACCAAAGCCTTTGATCTCCGTCGCAATACTTCCTCTTTGATAAGCGGAACAAATAATTGCTTCAAGGCCCGATCATTCATATTCAAAACCACCAATCCAAAGCGATGAAAAAGCTCGTGAACCATCGCCTGAACTGCTTTGCCATATTGACTGTGCTGCGTATGACTAGCGTGAATCAATTGATACACCTTCTCTGCTGATTCGCTATTGCCCAAGAGGTCTTTTAACTCAGCCAGTACGGGCTGTAAACTTTCTGTATTCATTTGCCCAACAGCTCCACTTTCTCCACTTTCCCAACTAATCGTCTTGTTAAACAAGTGCAAATGATTGACCTCTTCAAAATCGTGATCCTCTCCTCCAATGACAAAGACTGGAACAAACTGCTGCTCAGGATATTTTGCCCTAAGTTGCTCTGCGAGTACAATCGTTGATATGATTTTGTAGACAAAATACAGCGGACCAGTAAATAAGCTGGGTTGATGGGCGGTCGTGACGGTAAAAGTATTATCCGCCAAGAGGGAATCGATTTGCTCCACTACCAAGTCCGCATCTGTCAATGTTGCATACTGCCTTTTTAAGGTATCCACCAAAACGGGTCTGTTGATCTTAAATTCAGA
>JBCBDH010001002.1:0-1847 GCA_038529855.1 Bacteroidota bacterium
GCTCGCTAAAAGAAAACCTAAGTAATTTGGTCAAATCTTCGCGGATGGCCTTAAATGATAAGAGCCAACGCATTGCAAAACTGGAAAAGCGCATCAACCAGCTTCCAGGTAATGAAAAACAACTGCTCAACTATCAGCGCAAAAGCGACCTTTACGAAAATCTCTACAACTACCTAAGCCAGGAATTGGCCAAGACAGGTATCGCTCGAGCAGAAGACATCGCGGATACCCGCGTACTGGACAAGGCGCGAATGGTAGGCGACGGTCCCATCTCTCCCCAAAAGACCCTGGTCATGCTGCTGGCCTTTATACTTGGCCTGACCCTGCCTCTGGCTTGGATCATCTTCTCTGAAGCTTTCAAAGAAACCATTAGTAGTGTGGATCAATTGGAGGGCTATACTTCGCTGTCTTTTATCGGTCAGATCGGTCGTGCCCGACAAGTTCACGAACACGCAATCAATCCCGTCAGCGACTGGATGGCTGCCGAAGCTTTTCGCAATATCGCTGCGCAGCTTCAGTTTAAAGTGCGAGATAAGGAGAAAAATATCATAGGGATCAGCTCCATGCTTCCCAACGAAGGAAAAAGCTTTTGTGCAACCAATTTGGCGCTCAGCCTGGCTACTGAAGGAAAAAAAGTATTACTGATCGATCTCAATTTCCGCAAACCAGATCTATTTAAAGAAAGTAATCAGGAAGAAGGCATTCTTCGCTATCTGAGAGGAGATTGTGCACTAGAGGAAATTATTTGTAAGCACAAGCAGTGGTCAAGTTTGCACTACATTACCTGTAGGGCTAATATCGATCATCCTCATCAATTGCTCAACAGCCCACAACTGCTGACAATGATTACAGCGATGAAGTACGAATACGATTACCTTATTCTGGATAGCCCCGCAGTCGGTCTAGTATCCGATTACTTGCTGCTTTCCAAGCACATTGATATCCATCTATTTGTCTTGCGTCGCAATCAATCTAAGCGATCTCAAATTCAGGACATAGAGCAACTCAAGAGAGAGGGCGACTTTGAACATTTGTTTTTGGTCTTTAATGATGCACAGACCAATCGAAGCCCAAGCACCTATGCCTATCCTAAGCCTGGCGAAGCAAAGAAGAAAAATTTGATGAGTCGGTATTGGGATGGAATTAAGCGGCCTGCTTAGATTTTGCCTTTGGAGGTTAATTTTTTTTAGATTTTTTCTTTGTGTATAAATCATTGATTATTAATTTTTTAGGGAAATATTTTGACATGAGATCAAAAAAGGGCGTGTATTTTTTTATGGAATTTTTCACTTGCTGCGTCCTTTTAGTAGAAGATCTTCAACCAGTCCATATTAAGGTGAACTTTTGCGACCTAAGACCAGTGCAAGAGATGGCGTTGCTATGTCATTTGGGCCATCGAAAACTGGGGGTCGGCGGCGGTGGCTGGGTGGGCCCACCCAGCAAAGGTGGCCACTATACAATCAACAAAAACATATAATTTTAAAATTAAATTATATGGACCCATCTATCCCCAACCCATCCATCTACGGCGAAGTCAATCTCAACTTCATCTATGCCTATTTTGGACTAGCCTTTCTCGCCGCTCTCTTCCTAATCTACCGACATCGCCCCGCTTACAATATCGAACTCTTCATCCTCTCCTTTTACCTAATGACGGGAAACATCAATGAGGAACTGACCTTTGCCATTCCTGGTCTCTCCTTTTTTGAAATTCAGCCCGATCGCTTTCTGTTTTTAGCTTTTTCCTTTTTTCTAGTGCGTCGTCTCCTATTCAGTCGAGGGCCTGTCAAGGAATTGATGAATGAACAGATGCCTTGGTTTAAGGTAAAGCATCACCTTAAACCAAG
>JBCBDH010001003.1:0-1843 GCA_038529855.1 Bacteroidota bacterium
TTGGATTATATCCGCGAAGCGAATGTGGCAGATGGAGAGGCTGGGGGAATTACTCAGCACATTGGTGCTTATGAAGTCAAGGTAGGACCAAATGATAAACCGATCACCTTCCTGGATACACTAGGTCACGAAGCCTTTACAGCGATGCGTGCCAGAGGGGCTAAAGTTACAGACGTTGCAGTCGTCATTGTTTCTGCTGATGATAATGTGATGCCCCAAACCAAGGAAGCCATTAGCCACGCCCAAGCGGCAGGTGTTCCCATCGTTTTTGCCATCAATAAGATAGATAAGGATGGTGCTGATCCTGAAAGAATTAAGCAGGAGTTGGCGAATATGAATTTCCTGGTCGAATCTTGGGGAGGACAATACCAGTCTCAAGACGTATCAGCAAAGGTAGGAACCAATATTGATCTCTTATTGGAAAAAGTGCTGTTGGAAGCAGAGATGCTCGAATTGCAGGCTAATCCAGACCGTCAGGCAGTAGGTACTATTGTGGAAGCTTCGCTGGAAAAAGGGCGAGGTTATGTATCCAAGATTCTAGTACAGAATGGTACGCTAAAGATTGGAGATCCAATGGTTGCTGGAGAGCATTCCGGTAAGGTCAAAGCGATGTTTAACGAACGAGGTAAAAAAGTCAAAGAGGCAGGCCCATCTACAGCGGTCTTGGTTCTTGGTTTGAGTGGTGCGCCACAGGCTGGTGAGAAGTTTAAGATTATGGATACTGAGCAGGAAGCTCGCCAAATTGCCTCCAAACGCGCTCAAATCACTCGCGAACAGTCTAATAGGGCCAGCAAGCGAATTAGCTTGGATGAGATCGGTCGTCGTCTTGCCTTGGGTACCTTTAAGGAACTGAACTTGATCGTCAAAGGAGACGTGGATGGTTCTGTCGAAGCCCTATCTGATGCCTTGATCAAACTATCTATAGAGACCGTACAAGTAAATGTGATTCACAAGGCCGTAGGTCAGATTATTGAATCTGATGCACTACTAGCCTCTGCCTCAGATGCCATTATTATTGGTTTCCAGGTACGTCCATCTTTGGGTGCTCGAAGACTAGCAGATAGAGAAGGGGTACAGATTAAGACTTACTCCATCATCTACGAGGCCATTGAAGAAATCAAGTTGGCTATCGAAGGTATGCTTGAACCGACAAAAGAAGAAAAGATTGTCGGCCAAGTCGAAGTTCGGGAAACCTACAAGATCAGCCGAATTGGTACTATTGCCGGATGTTATGTTCAGGAAGGCAAAGTCAGCCGAAACTCTAAAGTTCGTTTGGTGCGCAATGGTATTGTGGTTTATCCAACCCGCGAGGGTGTAGATGGAGAAATCTCCTCCCTAAAGCGCTTCAAGGACGATGTAAAAGAAGTGAAATTCGGCTTGGAATGTGGTATTACGATTAAGAATTACAACGATATAAAAGTCGGCGATGTCATTGAGTGCTACGAAATCGTCGAGGTCAAGCGCAAGCTAGACTAAGAAATTCCCAAATCGGCCTCCGTCACCTGATGGAGGTCGATTAATTGGGTTCTATCCCAAGAATCAAACTCAACCTACCATACCTGGATAGGAAAGAGTCCGTCCCACTAGGCTTTTTGTCAAATCCAATCCCATAATCCAGTCCAAGTGTACCAAACATCGGTAAGTGTACCCTAAAACCCATTCCTGCTGATCGTTTTAAGTTAAAAGGTTGGTATTGGTCTAAGCCCGACCAGGCATTACCCGCTTCTCCAAAAGCGAGAATATGGGCAGATATATTTGAGCTGCTTATGATGGGGTAGCGCAATTCTAGGGTATACTTATTAAAGACAGTTGCACCTCCAGTTTCATTTACTGGGAAATCGCT
>JBCBDH010001004.1:0-1830 GCA_038529855.1 Bacteroidota bacterium
AGCCAAAGCGGGGTCAGTCCGACAGTAGCGGGCTGCCTTCATTCCGCGAAAGCGGGGTCAGTCCGACAGTAGCGGGCTGCCTTCACTCTTCCGCCAACCAATAACCCCTCATTACCATAATAAAGCTTAGCTTTAATAGAACGAACCAGCACTACATAAGCATTAAACCCAATTCTTCACCAATGAAAAAACGGATCTACCTAAGCTCCATTTTACTTGTGTTCTTCTCTTGTAGCCAAGAAGGAGACAAAACAATTCAGCCACAAGCAATAGTAGCGGAAGCACCTACCAAAACAGCAGAAGCACCCACTGAGCTATTCAAAACGATCGCCCAAATGGATAGCCTGTACTTCTCCGCCCAAAATGCCTGCGATCTAGAAAAGTATGCCTTCTATTTGTCAGAAGACTTTGAGTTTTTTCACGACAAGGCAGGCTTCACCCAATCTAAGGAAGACGAAATGTCAGATATGAATATTTTTTGTGGAGAGGAGCAAAGGCGAAGACAACCGCTGCGAAGGCAATTAACCAAGGGGACGCTCAAAGTTTATCCAATGGATAAGTACGGCGCTCTTGAGTTTTGTGACCATACATTCCACTTACAAATAAATGATGGAATAGAAAAGGTGGTTGGGGCTGGAAAGATGACGGCCTTATGGAAAAAGGAAGACAACAACTGGAAGCTTGCGCGAGTCATTAGTTATGATCATCAACCATTGGCAGAGGTGGAATTAACAGAAGAAACCCTGGATCAATACGTGGGGGATTACCATCTGCCTGATAGAATAGTCAACATCAAAAGAGAAGGAAAACTCCTCAGAGCAACAGATATTATTGATGGAAAAGCAGGTTGGAACACAGAGCTTTTTCCTGAATCAGATAATAAGTTCTACTTCAAATACGAAAATGTTGTTTATGAATTTATCAGCTCTGGAACTCAAACAGCGACCTTGAATATTTACGAAAACGGTCAACTTATTGAAGAAGCGAAAAGAAAATAAGCTTAATGTATAGCATGAAATTAACAGCCCTATTACTCCTTTGTCTCCTGATGTCTTCTTGTGATGGTCAGGTTAAATCCAACTTGAAAATAGAACAGAAAGAAACGGTCGCTGCTGATCCAAATGCATACAAAGACCCCCTCTTTTTTATTGATGGACAATTGTGCCAACACCTTCGCGAAATCTATCAAGACCACAAAGGTCAGCTTTGGTTTGGGACCAATGTATACGGTTTAATGGTTTACAATGGCGACTCTTTGCGATATATCACAAGAAAGGAAGGCTTTGTAAATCATGGTAGGGTGACAGGAATTATAGAAGATAAAGACAAAAACTTGTGGATTGCATCAGGTGCTGGACTTAGTAAGTATGATGGCCGTTCCTTTACTTTATTTGAAAATGAAAAGGGCTGGGCTTATAATGAAATATGGACGATGATCATTGACTCAAAGGGGACTTTTTGGATTGGGCATACAGAGGGACTCAGCCGCTTTGATGGCCTAAGTTTTGAAAACATCACCATTCCAACATCTCAGATTGAAGCGCCAAATACGATTTATTCAGCCAATAGAATTGCAAGTATCATTGAAGATCAATATGGGAATTTGTGGTTGGGAACAGACGGGCATGGTCTTTTGAAATACGACGGCGAGCGCTTTGAGCGCTTTACGACAGCTGAGGGGCTTTGCGATAATACGATATATGATTTGATGGAAGACCGCAAGGGGAATATATGGATTGGGACCTTTTTTGGCGGGGTGGCTAAGTATGATGGGAAAACCTTCACCAATTATACCAAGGATGGCCTTATAAGCGGTGTTGAAGCAGGTGG
>JBCBDH010001005.1:0-1830 GCA_038529855.1 Bacteroidota bacterium
AAATACCCAATCCAAAAAGTGCCAGGGTATGGTAAATGTGGTAGTCAACACCCGTTCTAAAGATGGCGATGCGCTCTGGTGGAATGAGATTTTGAAGACCATGTGCTCCAAATGCTCCCAGGCTAACGGCGAGTACACCAAAGAGAGCAGATAGCGCTATAAAGTTTTTTCTCATGCGTATTTTTTTATTATATTGCTTGTAAGGATTATTAAGAAATGGGCAATATCCAAATATCCATTGAAACACTTAGCCCAAAAAAACTATGAGTCAACCAACTTTTTCTAATCGTCATTTCCTGCTCAAGCTACGAAAAAAATGGGTCCTCTTTCCGCTCGGACTCTTGTTTATTCTCATTCTGCATTACCCCTTGCAATGGATTCGTCTGCCCTTTGTTTCTGTATCTGCTTTTGAGGCAGTTCCCAAACAATCTGTTGCTATCATTGCCTATGACCAAGCGACTATGGATGGAGATTCCTGGGCCAGTCAATTGCCCACCTCCCTCGTAGCTAAGGACCAATTGCTGCAAAAGTGGACTCGTTTAAATAAACAGATTGATGCTTTATTTCAAAGCGATAGTAGCTTGGTACAAGCGCTTCGTCAAAACAGTCGACTTTATACGGCCCTCCAAACGGTAGGATCTACTGAGTTAGATTTTAGTTTGATTTTTGATGCCTTCCCCAGTGCTCTTGATCTTGAAGAATGGATAGAGCAGCAGGGATGGAAAAGTAGAAGATCGGCCTATCGTGGGCAAACGCTTCACGAAATTCAATGGAAAGATGGTCGCCGTTTGTACGTCGCTCCTTTTCGCAATTTGCTCATTGCCGCTCCCTATGCCTTTTTGGTCGAAGATGCCATTGGGCAACTCAAAAAGCGCCCCTCCAATCTCCTATCCTCCATACCGCATCGCTGGATGGCCAATCGTCCTATTCCTCCGCAACACCTCCGCCTATGGGTCAATTGGCAATACGCTGATCAATGGCTCACCCCGCTTCTTCGCAACCAACAAAGACCCCTGGCTACCAGCATTAGCCAAACAGGGACTTGGCAACAAATGGATATAGGAATAAATGGGGCTCTACTACAGGCCAAGGGTTGGTTCCAAATGGCTGAGGAACAAAAGCTGCTTTCCTTAATTGCCCAACAACAACCCAAAAAAGAACTTGAACTAGCCAAAACAATACCCAATCATACAGCGGCCATGATTTGGCTGACAAGTGATCAAATGCCTCAATTTTATGAAGCCTTTCAGACGGCTAATACAGAGTATATCCAAAAATACATCCTCCCCTGGATGAGCGATGAGCTGGCTTATGTACTGACCGAACCCTACAGCAGTAGTCTAAAAGATGAGCAATTGGCCTTTTTTCGCAGCAGCAGTCCTGACCTCGCAGCCCATTATCTGGAAAAACTAGCAGATCAACTGGGTGCCTTAAAAAGCTTTGAATACCAAACTTACGCGATTAAGCAGCTCAAATTGGACGATCTGCTACTCCCCCTGCTCGGGCCCTCACTCAATTTAATTCATCATCCCTATTATACACAAATTGAAGATGTAGTGGTCTTTTCTAATTCCAGACAAGCCCTGGAAATCTGCCTGGATAAATACCTGAGCGGACAAACCTTAGATCGCGCTGTCCATTTTCTGAGATCCATGCAAGACCTACAAGCGGGGGAAGGTGCCCAGGCGCTGCTCTATGCTTATCCAAAATATGGGCTTCAGCTGGCCAAGACCTTTCTGCGACCAGCATCGCAAGCGTCGATAAGCCAGGCATTTCAACCATACCGTTTATTCAAACCCATCATTGCTCCGTTGAGTACAAATGGAAAGG
>JBCBDH010001006.1:0-1825 GCA_038529855.1 Bacteroidota bacterium
TTTATTGTATTGGATCATTACGCTGGTACTGATGGGTGGCATTTTGGATGCGATGAATCATTGGGAGAATCTGGTATTACCAGAGGGATAAAAGCCAGTACTACTAAGCTCAAAATCAGCACCTTATACAGCCAGACTATCACAATCAGTGAAATAACACCTTGCTAACCATACTCCAAATAATTGCCATCTTACAAGGAATCTTCCTTGGCTTTGCGCTATTTCAGCGGAGGCAAGCGTACAAGCAACCCATTTTGGGGCTTTTCATCGGATGCATTGTTTCGGTAATCTTGTTTTCGATTGGGGATGATGATTACAACATAGTGATTGCTGATTCCAAGTGGTTTTTCTTCCACGAACCATTAATGATCACCTTTTTCTTTCTTTTCATCCGTTACAGCAATGCAGAAAAAGATACCTTTAAGCCATATGACTTTCTGTTTTTCCTCCCTTACCTCTTATACCTTGGTTTTGAAACCCTATCCAACTCGAATTATTTTGAAGATAACGCGGTGCTAGGAATAGTTGATGACTTCGTAGAATTATCCTTTCTGGGGATGCTGCTGTATAGCATCTATGATATTGTGAAGCATCAGAAAAACAAATGGCTGCTGGCCTTTATCCTCCCATTTACAGCGATCTATGCAGTAGATACCCTATCCAGTTTAGTCTCTAATTCTGATGAATCCATCTTGTTGTTAGATAGCTATGGAATTTTCCTCATGGCTGTATTTCTCTTTTACTTTGTCACCTACCAATTGATCATTGCTCCAAAGGATATTTTGCCCACCTTAGATCATAAGTATAAATCCTCCAAACTATCAAAAACGAAGGTCGAAGCCATTAAGAAAGAACTGAATAGGCTGATGACGGAGGAGAAGCTATTCAAAAACCAAAAATTGACGGTCCATGAGGTCGCTCAACAAATCGGCATTAGCAGGCAGCAGTTGTCAGAGGTTTTGAATATTCACCTGGAGCTACGATTTCAAGATTTACTCAATCAATACCGTGTGGAGGAATTTATCAAGTGTCTCCATCAGGAAGACTATGCGCATTACACCATCTTTGGTATCGCCACAGAAGTAGGCTTTAGCTCTAAATCCTCCTTTAACGCTACCTTCAAAAAGCTAAAAGGACTGACGCCAAGTCAGTACAAAAAGCAAAATAGGGCCTAAAAACGTCCTAAAAACGCAGTCTGCACTCCTTGCCCCTCCCTTTTCATACCAATTGTTCAGCATAGTAAGTTTTTTGTGTGCCTATGGATACTTCGCCACAATAGCCCTTTGTGCTATGCGAAGACCAGCTTACTTCCTTCTGAACAAAAAGCTTAAAGATGACTAATCGCAATTCAAGTTTTATGACCCAACTATGGCTTTGGGTATTTGCCTTCCTGTTGATTTTTTGGCTACTCGCCTGCCAAGAGGAAGCACTGACTATTACGGAACAAAATGAGTTCATAAGTGCGCTGCCCGAACAGGTGCTATATCCCGTTGACAACCCCTACACGCAGGAGAAGGAAGAATTGGGGCGACTGCTCTACTGGGACCCTATCCTATCAGGCACAAAAGAGGTGGCCTGTGTTACTTGTCATCATCCTAATCTTGGCTATGCTGACGGGCTGGATTTTTCTCAGGGAGTAGGAGGCATTGGATTAGGGCAGCATCGATCAGGTGGTGTAAAAACAAGACGCAATGCGCCTACAGTCATCAATACCGCTTTCAATGGAATTGATAACGATGGGGTATATAATCCAGCGGTGGCGCCTATGTTCTGGGATAACAGAGCTGAAAGCCTAGAGGGACAAGCCTTATTGCCCATGCTTTCG
>JBCBDH010001007.1:0-1822 GCA_038529855.1 Bacteroidota bacterium
ACTATATCGCTTTTAAGACGCTTACGATGTAACTGTTGAAGAGGCCAGAGATATATTTAATGAGATGAAGAAGTTTTTGTTCCTAGCGGCCAAGCATGGAGATAGCCAAAGAATTTTCACTCACGAGGCCCTATTCATTATCGACGAAATGTGGCATACCTTTATATTGTTTACCAAAGAGTACCACGATTTCTGCATGAAATACTTTGGTCGCTTTTTACATCATAATATTATCAAAAGAGCCGTCAAACAAGCCTCCATCAGAGAGTTGGAAGAAGATCGGGAAGCGGCAGCGGCCAAACTCAAGCCACTGCTCAGAAAGTACTACAGCCTGATCTACGAAGAGTTTGGCGAGGAAACGCTGGTCAAATGGATGAAAACATTTGGATCAAAATATACAAAGCCCTATTTGAATAGCATCAGAAAACCATTAGTTTAATTGATCGGAATTTTCTTCGAGACGCTGTTCCATTGCGCTACACAGGACTTGGTGCTGGTTGGAAAGAAGATAGTTTTCCCGTTTGCTTAAATGTACGGGATCATACAATTGATGGATATCGACATAGTGCAAATCCAGATCAAATTTATCAACTAGATATTCAAATGTAGCTCGATTGTTATTTAGTACCTCGTAAAGGGGTAATAAAATGCAATCTGCTGGGTATTGCGCTTTGTACTCTAACAGTAGGTCATTATAGTACAACCAGTTATCAAGTGCCTGAGCTTGATCAATTTGCAGCATTGGAGCTGGCGATTTGCTTGCCCTTTTGAGTAGAGAATGTAAGACCTCCTGATGAGGTCGATACAAAGCGATTACTTTTAAATCTGGGATTAATTTTTTCCACTCAGCTAGAAAAACCGTTGTACGCGGGTCTTTCCAACCCCATAAATCACTGGCTTTGTTTCTCTTATCAATAAGGGCAAGTGCTTTTTGCTGTTCCTCTGGTGTAAAATTCAAAGCTTGCTTATTATCAATGATCCATCCTTTGGAATGGGGCATTCGATCTTTAATAGCCAATCCTTGCAGCCGACAAAACTGGATATCTTCAAAATGCCCAAACCGATTACCTACGTTGGGGCCTACCTTATCAAAAAGCGATAAGCCAGTCTGCTCAAGCCAGGACATCACCAAGGAAGTCCCAGAACGATGCATACCACTGAGTGTGATAATTCGTCTTTTCATTTGCGTCAATTATTATTTAAATGATACAGAAATTTACATAAAAAAATTGACTAAAAACAGGGTATAAAATGAAATTTAACAATCCAATCGTCATTGGAGGTTTGGGGGGAAGCGGCACGCGAGTAGTCGCTGAATTATTAAAAAAACAATCAATTTATATTGGTGGTATTTTAAATAAAGCGAATGATAATCTTCTTTTTTCTCGCTTATTCAAACGCCCCCTCTGGCTAGCCGCTAGTCAAGCCAAGGACATTCATCTACACCTCTCCACTTTTGAAAAATACATGGAGGGAAAAAGATGGACTGTACAGGATTGTCTGCGCTATTTTAACAGTAGTCCCAAATATATTCCTGGCCAAAAATTTCGCATGCGATTGGGCTATCAATTTATGCTGCATCAGTTTTTTAAATTCAACCAATCCCGCCCAAATAAATGGGGATGGAAAGAACCCAATAGCCATATTTTTCTTCCTTACCTGATCGATTATTTTAAAGACTTAAAATACATCTACGTCGTTAGGCATGGACTGGATATGGCCTTTAGCAAAAACCAGCAGCAACTCGTCAATTGGGGACCGCTATTTGGAATTGAGCCTCCCCACAGCCCTCTGGCTCAATTCAATTATTGGCTAGCCGCCA
>JBCBDH010001008.1:0-1816 GCA_038529855.1 Bacteroidota bacterium
TTTGTATTGAATGTCAATTACTTCCTTTCCACCGCGATCAATATAAAGGAGCCTGGGACTTTTCAGAGGGTTTGGCCAGGGTACAAGACTGGTCGGGAAAAATGGGCTTTATCGACCCTAAGGGCCAATGGGTAATTGAGCCTTTATTTGATGAAGTACAGGATTTCAAGGAGGGTTTGGCCAGGGTCAGACAGGAGAATAATTATGGCTACATCGACAAAAGCGGGCAATTGGTCATCGCTGCTGAATTTCAAAGTGCGGGTAAATTTTCTAATGGCTTGGCCAAAGTCCAAAAAGATGGAGCCTATGGCCTCATCAACCCAAAGGGCAATTGGCTGATCGAACCCAAATACAATCGCATTGGCGACTTTGCTGATGGTTTGGCATTTGTCAAACGTGGAAAAAACTATGCTTATATCAATACTAAAGGGAAGATCGCCATTGATGTCAATTTCGAGCGAGCTGGAACTTTTGATCAGGGCTTTGCCGCTGTTAGGACAGATGGGAAATACGGGCTGATCAATCCCCAAGGTGCCTTTATCATTGAGCCCAAATACGATTACCTGGTCAGTGCGGGTGATCAAAAATACATGATAAAAACCAATGGTAAATACGGTTTGATCAATGAAAAGGAGGAAGCCATCACGCCAGTTATCTACAGTCAGCTCTATCGCTATTCAGAAGGGCGGGCGGGCTATCAGCGCGATCAGCTATGGGGTTATTTAGATGAACAAGGGCGAGAAGTTACGCCACCGCAGTACGGTTTGATTTGGGATTTTAAGGAGGGGCTGGCCCGCGTTATTTTCCGCCAAGGCATTGGTTTTATCAATCCAAGAGGCGAAGCCGTTTTGCCGCCAGGCTATTTGGACATTAGGGATTTTTCAGAAGGCATGGCTAGAGTGCAAGTTGACGCTCGCTGGTAGCCTCATTTTTTTCGTCTGAAGTACATATCTCCGCTGGTCGCATCGTCCTTATCATAACCATAGATATCATAAAAGGTCACTTCAAATTGGGTCACTTCTTTATCAGAGGGCAGTACCCCTCTGCAAAGCCCCATTTCCCCCTTAAAATTTTCGTAGATAAAGAGGATTTCTCCATCGTGGATGCCTCCAATTTTTGAACTAAACTTTGCCTTTTGTATCCCGCTGGTATCGCGATCGTGTAAGATCCCACTAACCTGAAAATAGGAGCTGCATGCCTCCTGTGTAATTGTGGCCAGACCAACTGATTGGGTAAGGTCGTTTTGCATATGCACTAACTCCCACTCCCCTTCCAAACGAAGTACTTTAGGACAATCCGCTGGTCTTGGCAAATAGAAAACAATAAAGGCCAGGGCGACCACGCTGATTAACCAGGGCAAAACAATTGGCCAAATGGGTTGGGTCTTTTTTCTTCGCTCATCGATCAAGCTGAAGTCTTCGCCCAGCACCTTCTCCCCTTGTGTCTCTTTTTTGAGTACCTCCAATAATTGTAGCAGCGCCGCACTAAGACGACTGCGCTCTCTTTGCGACTCATCACTAGACAATAAGCCCGTCATCTCATCATGCCGCATCTTTTCCCAGCGGCTACTAATGGATAGTAATTCCTTTTTATATTTGGTTTGCTCTTTTTGGAGCAGCAATTGCTTGATGGCCGAATTGACATTGCCCTTTGCAATTAGATTCTCGCAATCTTGCAGCAGTTCGAGTTGCATCATCTTTGGTGATGGGCTGGTTTGGACTCAAAAAAGCAAATTTTATCCAATAAATCTACTTGAAGAACTCGATTTCTTTAATTGAGCACTAAGAACAATATCTGTGCGATTAGAATCTTGGTA
>JBCBDH010001009.1:0-1814 GCA_038529855.1 Bacteroidota bacterium
GATCATTCCGGGCAGTCTGTCTTTTCCCCCAAAGGGAAAAAATATGCACGTTACAGTTCATTGACTGGTATTTTCATTTACGATTTCGATCGTTGTGAAGGATTACTAAGTAATCCTTTATTGATTGATGGCAGGGATATTAACTCCTTTACCTATGGGGCAGCCATTTCTCCTAATTCTCGCTTTTTGTATACAACTCAAAATACCAAAGTTTTTCAGTTTGACTTAACGGCTGATGATATCGAAGCATCAGAAGTTCAAATAGCTGAATATGATGATTATGCCAATCCAAATCCCACTTATTTTGGCTTTTTACAATTAGCACCCGACAATAAAATTTACGGTACAGGATCACAATTATTCCCCTTTCTCCATGTTATTCACCAACCTAACGAAAAGGGACTTGCTTGTCAATTTGAACAAAGGGGACTAACCCTTCCAACGGATAATGATGCCAGCCTTCCCAATTTTCCTCACTTTCGCCCAGATAATGCCAATGACCACTGCCGACAATTGCCTGAGCTAATTCTGGATGCCTCCCCCGCCTGTATTGGCGAAACTTTTAAAGTAACCCTAATCAGCCAATATCTGGATCGAACCCTATCCCTTGATGCCAAAATCATCTGGGATGCTAGCGTTTTACAACTTGATGAGGCCACACTATTGATTCAACAAGAGGGTTGGAACATAGATAGTACTGATCCCGTTCAAGGTGAGCTGCTGATTAGCTGGCAGGATGATAGCGGTCAAGGCATTAGTCTTCCAGATTATGAAGATATCCTTGAACTTCAGTTTTTAGTTATTGGTGGGGATGGTGACCAGGCTAATCTACGCTTTGCCGAAATGCCCCAAATTGAGCAACTCGTCAATGGACAAGCCACGGAAGAAGACATTCTACTCGTTGAGCCCCCACTCTTTTTGGATGCACTCAATCTTGCTCAACAAGAAGTAAGCCCCGTTCAGGAAGAAAATGATGGAACCATTTCCATACAAGTACAAGGCGGAACTCCGCCTTATTTTTATTCCTGGAATACCAATGATAGCCTCCCTACCCTGTCGGAGCTTAGCGCTGGGGATTATTATTGTACCATAACGGATTATGGGGGTTGTATTTTAGAAATTGGACCTATCACAGTGGATCAAATCGTTGGATTAGAGGAGACCTACTTAGTTGCTGGTATCCAGGTTTTTCCCAATCCTTCGGATGGTCATCTAAGCATTAACTTTCCTACTAAACAAACGGGTCGACTATTGATAAGGGATATGCAAGGGCAGACCATAAGGAGCCAATCCTTTTCGCAAAGACAAGAATTACAACTCACGGAGCAACTGCCCGCTGGCTTGTATATTGCGACCATCCAAAGGGAAAATCAAGCTAGCCAGAGTGTCAAACTGCTCATTAGCCACTAGGCCGCTTCTGAAAGGAGTGATCAATTAAGCGATTCTGAATTGGATTTAGAATCGCTTATTTATTTTGGTAAGCAATCAGTGCTTAAGTACTTTGCAGCAGAGAATAATTTATGTGGATAGGCCAATCCGAGAATTGTCGGACTGACCCAACGCGCAACTGTCGGACTGACCCCGCTTTAGCGGGGAGTCAGTCCGACAGGGCAGACCGCGCTAGATGATTAGAATGGATGTAGTCAAGTATCAGCTTGCTACCATAGAGCTTACTGGTGAACAAACCTAAATAAAGCCTGAAAGGCAACCCAAAAGGCGACTATCAGGGGCGGGAAGCATGGCGAAATACTGTTTGAGCAGAGCGAGTTTATTTCGCCTAGATTTTTGCTTCATTTTTATCGACTGAAAAATGA
>JBCBDH010001010.1:0-1793 GCA_038529855.1 Bacteroidota bacterium
TTATCGTCCAAGAAATGATAGACATAGCGCATGGCAAAGCGAACGGATTCCGTTTTATCGCGCTCCTTATAAGCACGCTCCATGCCATTGAGTAAATCCGCTTTGGTTCGCTCCAATTCTGTGGCGGTAAATCCGTGTTGAAGGACCCGTTGGTTTTCCTCTAGCAGGGCCTCCAAACATCGCAGTGCAGTCCCCTCTGGTGTCATCGCCCAGGAGGAGTAAGTAGCGAGTTGACCAACGTCTCGACTATACCCCGTGTAGGCATAATTAAAAGGCGCATTAGGCTGTTGGGCCAATTCGTCCAATCGGCTATCCAACATATTATTATAGAGAATTTGAATGATGATATTGCGATAATCGCCAATGGTTTTGACGGCTTCAAAATCGTGTTTGTACATCAGCTGTACATTGGTAAAAGGCGCTTCAGGATCGCTGTGAATAGCTACCAGGGTTTCGCTATGTGGCGGGACGGGATATTCTTCAACTGGACGTAGCACTTCTGGGTTTTTTAACGCACTAAACCTTCTGACAATCTCTGCCTCCATTTCATCCAAATCCATATCTCCTACCAAAACGATGGCCATCAGGTCAGGGCGATACCAGTCTTGATAAAAGCGTTTGATGGTTGCATAATCCGCATTTTGAATGATTTCAGGGTCGCCAATTGGCAATCGCTTAGCATAGCGCGAACCCTGGTACATGACGGGGAAATATTTGTTCATCAATCGCTGACGAGGACTTAGACTGCTTCGCCACTCAGCAACTACTACACCGCGTTCTTTGTCGATCTCTTCTGGTTCAAAGGCCAATCCTACTGCCCAATCTTCAAAGATGAGCAAGCCCTTGTCCAGTAGTTCTGGATCATCAGTACGTGTTTGGAGCATGTAAACCGTTTCGTCAAAACTAGTGTAAGCATTGAGGTCAGGGCCAAAGCGCGTTCCTACGGATTCCAGGTAATCGACCAATTCATTTTTTTTGAAATTTTTGCTGCCATTAAAAGCCATGTGTTCCACAAAATGAGCGATTCCCAATTGGTCTTCATCCTCTTGCATGGAACCAGCATTAAGTGCCAATCGAATTTCTACTCGATCTTCTGGTTTTTGATTGTAGCGAAGGAAATACTTCATCCCATTGGCCAAAGTGCCCATTCGCACAGCGGTATCTTTTGGAATGGGCGCATTGGGATCATAGCCATAATCAGCAATGGGAACAGACTGTGGAGCTATTGGAACCTCATTGGGAAGAATGGACTTGGTCTTTGGTGTACAGGCCAAGTACAATAGGCTTATCAGCAAACAAGCGCTGATAAGCTTAGCAAAAACGGTTGGGTACTTCATAAAATGGAATCTTATCGTCGACGCATATTGCCGCCCATACCGCCCATCATATTCCCCATTCCCTTACCTGTACTAAGGCGGTGCATCATTTTGCGCATTTGATCAAATTGCTTGATAAATTGGTTGATCTCGTGGATATTATGGCCACAGCCTTTGGCAATACGGCGTTTGCGGCTCATATTGAGCAATTCTGGATTGCTGCGTTCCTGTGGTGTCATTGAAAAGATAATGGCCTCTACCTTATTGAAAGCCGTATCGTCAATATCCAGTCCTTTGGTCATCTTGCTCATCCCAGGGATCATATTGATCAGGCTTTTTAAATCCCCCATTTTGCGGATTTGGTTGAGCTGACTGACGAAATCGTTGAAGTCAAATTTATTTTTGCGAATCTTCTTTTCCAGTCGCTTCGCTTCCTTCTCATCAAATTGCTCTTGTGCTTTTTCAACAAAGGAAACG
>JBCBDH010001011.1:0-1787 GCA_038529855.1 Bacteroidota bacterium
AATCAACACAAAGACCCACATAAAATAGTGGTTGAGAGAAGCAAAATGACGAGGGTAGGGGAAGTTCTTGATCCGTTCGGATTTGCCCTGTAGGGTGAATAGCTCCTCCAAAACCCCTTCTAGCTGTAAAAATGCAAATGGCCAAATTGCGCCATTCTCTTTTAGTCTTTTCAAGTGATGCGATTGTAGATATAAGAGTGCCGTCTGTTTATTATTCTTACTCATCACATAGGCCAAATCCTTTTCAGAAACATAGGGCTTGATATCTTCCTCCACAGAAGAATCCCACTCTGGTGGCCGAACGATCTGGCTCCATTCCTTATTGGTTTTTTCCTCTACTACAGTTTCCCAGGTTTTAGAGGCCCTCATGGCATGGCGCAGAGCCGTCATCCAGGCAATATGGCGATAGGTAAGGGTTTTGATTTCGTGATGCAGTTCTTCTTTGGACAATTGGACGGTGGCGTGCTCATTGGTCACCATATCTTGCACAAACATCCCAAAGGTGCGGGAGGTATTGACAATACCGCCCCAAATCTTACGGGCCTCCCAAATTCGCCCATAGGCCGAATTATTCTGAAAACCAATCACAAAGGCCACTGCTGTACCAATCAAAGCCAGCGGCGTCCAGGGAATCTTTATCCAATGCAAGTCCAGAAAATAATACAGTGCAACGACGATGGTCACGATCGTAAAAAACAAAAAGGTCTCATAGCGAGTCCACTTGGCCATATCCACGGCCTTATACACTTTCTTTGTATACATGAATCAATGCTCGGGTTTAGTTTGAAAAATTAGAGGATAGGTCCTAGCAGACCCATAACTTGAAGATAGGGTATTTTATTGAGAAGTAGATAGAAGAAAATGCCATCCACGAAGCGTCCATTAATTGGTACAAAGGATCATTTCTCTGATGATATTACCCTTATTTTCTTCGGTAAATTCAAGGATACGATCTCTAATCGATAAATCTTCGCTTTGCTCCTCCAATAAACCATCACAAGCAAGTAGGAATGCTTTATCTGCTTCCGTGTAGGAATCCGTTTTGTGCATAAGTTTAAAAAGGCGATCCAAGATTTCGTAAATCGATCGATTATCGGAAATGTAGAAAGCTTCTGTGATAAGCAAAGCGGCACCTTCTCCAATGGAATTGAAGAACTCAATAAGACCTACTCCTTTGTTCTCCAAATGCTTCATCCTTTTGATGACCTTGGCATAGGAAAAGTCAATATCACATTCATAGCGATAGCTGTTTGGGTAGACTTTATTGATGATCTCCAGCGTAGACAATTTGGCCATTTCCATGCTATCTCTTAAGTCATCAACATCCAATGCCTGCTCCTCCACAAATAAATTGCGGTAAATGAACTGCTCTCGGTTAACGGAATCAATAAAGGCTTGAGGCAATTCAATATTGATAGCATCCATCAAAAGATTCCCCGCAGTTTTATGATCATTATCTGCAGGATAAGCCTCAAAAAATAGATAAGTAAAATCTTGAGTAGGAGTGAAGGAAATGGTATATCGCTTCCAATTAAAATCGTTTATTGCTTGGGATTCATAGAGTAATTCTGCTTTTCTATAGGGGCTTATGCCTCCCCAGATTCTTAGCTTTACTGGATCGTCAAAATTATCTTTCCCACTAATGTATTTTGCTGAGGAGGACAAATAAAGATGAAAACGATAATCTACCTCTTTGATAAGTTTTTGAGGTAATTTTTGATAGATACTTTCATAGCTTCCATCCAGTCGGGTAACCAGACCAATAAAAGTCTTCCCATCCAGTACTT
>JBCBDH010001012.1:0-1779 GCA_038529855.1 Bacteroidota bacterium
TCCAGCTCCATTTATTATAATGATTGGCTCCCCACTTATTATCCATCCAGCACTTTTTGGTACGATGCCAAACCCATCAATCAATGTGATACCCTGAGGGAAAATAGGGATATCTACCTCATAGGCGCTGATAGCTTAATGAGTGGAAATTTGCAGATAGAGGGACAAGTAGTGGATTCCATAGACGAACAGGAGGTAGCGGGTCTTGATCTCCTATTGGCCAATACGGAAGGACAATTGATACAGGCCCGTAGGACGGATGCTCAGGGCCGTTTTCAGTTTGAAAATTTAGCGGCTGGCACCTATGTACTCTGGGTAGATTTGATCAATGCACAAATAGACAATGGAGAAGCACCCGTGATTCCCTTAGATGGATCAGCAAATTATAAGGTCTTTTTGGGGCAAAACCGTTTGACTTTGGCAGAAAGTCCCAATAGCACAACAGCACTTGGTTCTGAATTAGCTTTCCAAGTCTTCCCCAATCCAGGAAATCAAACGATCCAAATGCGCCTGTCCCCAGAGATCGAATCACCTCAAGTGCAAATATACAATAGCAAAGGACAGTTGGTTTACAGCGGAGGCGCTAGGCCCAATCTAGACATCAATACTGCTGATTGGCCCCAAGGAATTTATTGGATTCAGTTGCAAAGTAATCGCCATACCTTCACCCAAAAATGGATTAAACGATAATGCTTCCTCCCATAGACCACGAAATCGAAGAACTCATTCGCCAGTATCAAGGTATGATACAAGCGACCTCTTATCTCCATAAATTAAGAGAAGAAGTCAATAAAGAACAAAAACGACTGCACAGCATCGATCGATTGCTCCAAAAAAGTGAAGATAAAATCGCCTCCATCGAGCGCCCCTATGACCTTCGACAAATGTTCAAAAATCTCATAGGGCAAAAGACGCAGTTGTTGGAAATCGAACGAGAACGCCACTACGACTTACTGATCAAGTACAACACAGGAAAGGATTTTATTGAATCCGCCCAATTTGAAATGGACATCCTTACGGAAAAAGTCAGCCAAAAATCAGAGATCAAAAGACAGCTTAAGCTCAAACTCAAAGAACGTACAGAGCAGGTCCAGCAAAGCAAAAATCCCCATTTGACCAAAATCTTGGACATCAACGAGCAAGTCGATCACCTCATTGGTTTAAAAAAGGAAGTAGAAGAAGCTCAAACGGTAGGCGAACACATCACGGAGCACCTGACGGCTACCCTAGATTTCTTGCACTCCAAACGGCAAAAGCGCCATGGCTTGTATCCTGATAAAAAACAGATTTACAGCTTTAATATTGAAGAGTTGGACCGTTTTCGCGAGCAAACCGTAAAAATGCGCCAACTGCTGATTGCCTATGACAGCGAGGTGCGCGACATCTACGAGTACATGAAACTCCACACCACCTTTCGCCTCACCCAAGGCATCAATTTTACGGATGACTATCTGGACGCCATCAAAACGGACTTTGTCCTATCGCGAAATCTGGATGCCAGTATTACCTTTATCGAGATGACCAATTTTCGCATCAAAAAAAGACAGGTCCAGTTTGAGAAGGACATTCAATACCTTGAAAATGACATCCGTGGAAAACGAGCTTACAAAGAAGAATTGATAGAAAACTATGATTTAAAAAACTAAATTCGCCCTCACCTGCCCACAGATACATGCATCGCGAACCAGCGGAATTTAGGATAGCTCAAGGGCAAAGCCATTCCAGCCCGTAAATTTGGAGTAAAACTCGTAGTAATGCGGATAGGGCGCATGAAAAACA
>JBCBDH010001013.1:0-1763 GCA_038529855.1 Bacteroidota bacterium
GAAGCGATTGCTTTAGACTGGTCGAGCCCTTGTAATTGTTTTCTTTCGCCAGATTCCTTACAATGGCGTTTTAGCTTTTTGCACAAATGCTTAGAAAGTACATTCACCTCAGCGCCCGTATCAATACCAAAGAAGTAATAGCGTTTACCAATCTTGACTTTGACAATGGGGAAATGATCGCGGATTTTAAACTTCACATAATCAACGGCGGCATAGCCATCGACCTCCTGCTTGGCATCTGAGTGGATAAAGGTCAGTCGTTTCTTGGTGTAATCAATCAGCATTTCTTGGTGGCGAATGACTTCATAACCTATCAAACCGCGAATGCGTCTTTTTTTGATTTGCTCTAAGTGGCTAAAATCTGTAGCAAAACCATTGATCTTTTTTCGATTTTTGAGCCCAAATTCAAATCCGCGAATAGTTAGGCTTTGGATATTCATGGTTCCAGACAAACCAACGGCGCGGCCACCATCCAAATCGCTGACAAAAAATTGGGTATTAATCACCAAGGTAGGCGCCCCTGTATCCAGGATAAAGCTATCGCACTGACCATCCATGATGGCTGGGACAAAGATTAATCCCCCTTCTAAATCAAAAGGAACATGCTTGTAAAGCTGTTGTTTGTTACGCTGAGGAAGTTCTGCTGATTCCGTAGGAACGGCCATAAGTTGGCCATAGGAATAATGGGCACACAGGCAAAATGCCAGGAGTAACTGTAGTGTTCTCATAATAACATGTTTGTTCGATGAATAGCTATGGGGGCTTTCAATCGACCGTGATCAAAGTGCAGTAGCAGGTGCTTTTTTTGCGTAACAAGGTTTGAGTAAAGGTGTGAGCTTTAATAGCTATAGAGTGGAAAGCGTATACATGCTTATTTTAAATATAACTATTTTATATTGAAAAAACAATTATCTAGCCAATTTTTTTAGGTGCCCTCACAATTCTTAAAAGCATCTGTAAGAATATCTTTATTTTTACCCAATAATCTATTTGCAAACTCTGGGGAGTCTGCACAAAATTTTAAGACTTAGCAATTATGGGTAACATTCCAAAGAAAGTCAAAGGAACGACAGGCGTTTTCGCTCAATTATTTTCTTACCATCTCCTTAGCTATCTCTGGCGATTTTTACGATATGGCCTTTTGTTATTTCTTTTATACGTTGTTATCGTTCTAGTGCATGGGACGCAAACGGATTTTCAACCTCAAGCGGCTACCGTATTGACCATTGAAAACCCTCAACCCATAGCCCCTATTGCGGACAGCACCTTGCGCTTTTTCATATGGAACCTTGGCTATGGCGGTCTGGGTGCCAAGTGTAATTTTTTTTACAGTGGTGGTGGCTCTTTTCTCTCTGGCGGCAAAATGGTTCGTCCTCCAAAGGCTATAGTCGATGAGAATATAGCGGGAGCAACTAATATACTAGGAAAGCAAAAAGTGGATTTTTATCTCTTACAAGAAGTGGATAAGAACTCCAAACGCAGTTACTACATCAATCAATACCAACAACACAACCAGACCACTGGTGGCTGGCCCGCCACCTATGCCAGCAATTACAAAGTCGCTGCTGTTCCCATCCCACTCTTAGAACCCTGGAAGCGCTATGGAAAAACAGAAAGTGGATTGGCTACTTTCAGCCGCTACATGCCGCAGTCTGCCCAAAGACTCCAACTGCCTGGCGACTATGGCTGGCCCACCCGTATCTTTCAGCTGGATCGCTGTCTGGCCTTATCGCTATCTTTTATGGGAAAACGCGAAACGGCCA
>JBCBDH010001014.1:0-1763 GCA_038529855.1 Bacteroidota bacterium
CCTTGAGGCTTTTGATGCGCTGTTGTTTCTGCGTTTCTTTGACTTTGTCCAAATCCTTCTCCTCTGCTCCAATATCCAGTTGATGTGATGACCGCTAGAGATCAAATGGTAAGCGCCATTACAACTGCTTTTGCAGCAGTCGTAGAAGAGGTGGTCTAAATAAAATATTTAGTGACGGAGTGGCCAATGGTCACTCCGTCCTATTCTACTCGTCTTTTTCAGGCCGTAGAACCACTTGAATAAAACGATCTTCCTGAAAATACTGATTGGCCGCTTGTTTAATGGCTGTGGCATTTAGACTATCGACAAGTACCTCGTAGGCTTCTAAACCAATGCCACCAGGATCAGTATTGTTTTTATAATAAGCCTCTAGCTGTCTAAGCCAAAAGCCATTTTCCTTGAGGCTTTTGATGCGCTGTTGTTTCTGCGTTTCTTTGACTTTGTCCAAATCCTTCTCCTCTGCTCCAATATCCTGTGCCTTTTTAATGTCCTGCATGGCTGTTTGGATCAATTCTTCCACCCTTTCTGGGTCTGCATTAAAAGAGATATTGATCTGATAGCTATTTTGGGGAATTTGGCTGACACTACCGCCAACCCTTACCCCATATACCCCTCCTTTATCTTCTCTCATTGACTCCCGCATTTTGATTCGAAGGATGGCCAGCATGGAGTAGAAGTCGTATCTATTTTGGCGATTCCACTCAAAAGGACCATGCCAGGTGAGGTCAACCAGGGCCTTTTGTGCTTGTCCTTTGCGAAACTCACGTTTGATTTGCCCCTTTGGAAAACGAACGCCAATGTCCTTCCATTGGTCATTTCTATCTTGGGTAGGGAGGCTGGCCAGGTAAGTTTTGGCGAGCGCTTTAATTTGGGTGTCTTCAAAATTTCCGACAAAAACAAAGGTAAAGTCGCTTGCATCAGCAAAGCGATCGCGATAAATTTTATGCACTGATTTTAGGTCGATCTTTCTGATGTCTTCTGCTGTAGGGTAGCCGCGGCGAGGATGGTTTTGGCTTTTGATTTTACTAAGCTGATCGTAGAAAAAGTACTGTGGATCAGTGAGTAGGTTTTCGTATATAGATGCTTCTTTGTCGACATAGGCTTTTAAGGCATCAGCATCTTGTCGAGGGGCGGTGAAGTAGAGGTGGATGAGTTGAAAAAGGCTTTCCAAATCCTTAGGAGCGGCTTGTCCAACCATGCCTTCATAAAATTCACTAATATAAGGGCTAATGCCTACAGTTTGACCGCTGAGCTTCTTTTGCAATTGGGTCAGATCAAAGGTCCCAATACCTGATTGATCAATAATGGAGGCCGCATTATTGGCTTGAATAAAGAGATCATCACTGTAGATGGAATGCCCCCCTACGCTGTAGGCCCTCATCAGCACTTCATCGTTTTGGAAATCAGTGGGTTTGAGGAGGAGGCGAACTTGGTTGCTAAGTTGTATTTCAGTGACTTGGAGCGGAGCGATGGTCTTTTCGCTGCTAATGCTGCCTGGCGTAGGAATATTGGCCATGAGGGGAGCATCAGAGAAGCGATCTACATAAGGCTGGATGCTTTGATTGGGCATTTTAGCCAAGAGTTCTCGAACGCTTTGCTCATTGGGTAGGGGAGCCTCCTCTTTTTCTGGGCCAGTGATTACGACTACGCGATTCTCCCTGGTAATCCACGCTGCGGCCAACTGATTAATTTCTTCTAATTGAATCCCTGGCAACATCTGTCTAAAGAAGTCAAGCTGGACATCAATAGAGGGAATGGGATTA
>JBCBDH010001015.1:0-1761 GCA_038529855.1 Bacteroidota bacterium
TTTATGTATTCTTTTTCAGATACTTAGTGCGTTGATTTTCTAAAATAAAAAAGTAAGCTTTGAAGAACGGAATAACCAGATTCTCCTTCCTACTATTCTTCCTGACAATTGCTCAAATTGCTGCTGCGCAGACTTCTGATGGTAGTGCTAATAATTACTTCCTCATCTCTATGGTCGTTATTGCGGTGCTTATTCTCATTGTTGTGATTGTACAGGTAGCTGATAATCTCTTACGTATTGAGGCCAGAGAAGCAGGTGCGGATGATGGAAAAACCAATTATTCTATTTTTCCAGGCGTTAATGAGATCTTCCGCTCTAAAATGCCCGCCTACGTCAATGGCGACCCTGTGACGATTCTCAAGAAAGGACATGATATTCTTTTGGAAGGAGAGGCCGAAGGAGATATTGATACGGAAACGCCCGTATCTCACTATGCCATTCAGCCTCCTAACTTTATCGGAATTTCACCCATTCCCAAAGTCGTTCCCGAAATTGGGACAGAAGTAAAGGCAGGGGATGTGCTTTTCTTTGATAAGAAACGCCCAGATATTAAATATACAGCTCCAGTAAGTGGAGAATTTATTGCGCTTAATCGAGGAGAGAAGCGTTCAGTTGCAGAATTAGTCATTCTTGCAGATAAGGAGATTAAGTACCGCGAGTTTGAGGCTTTTGATTTGGAAAGCGAGAGTAGGGAAGCTCTAACGGCTTATATGATGGAAGCGGGGGTATGGCCGATGATTCGCCAGCGCCCCTATGATGTCGTTGCCGATCCAAATGATGTTCCCAAATCAATTTTTATCAGCACATTTAGTACGGCGCCCCTGGCACCAGATATGAATGTGGCGGTAAAAGGTCGTGAAGCGGCTTTTCAAAAAGGTCTAGATGTATTGGCCAAGCTGACCAGTGGGAAGGTTCATCTCGGACTGAATGCGCGAGGTGAACAAGCGCCATCCAAGGCATTTATTGAAGCACAGGGGGTAGCTAAGCACTGGTTTCATGGGCCTCATCCAGCAGGTAATGTCGGCATTCACATTCACCACATTGATCCCATTAATGCCTCTGATAAGGTTTGGGTATTGGGGGTTCAGGAGGTACTAACTATCGGAACGCTATTTTTGGAGCTGCGTTATGATGCTTCTCGCATAGTCGCACTGACGGGTAGTGAGCTCAAGCAGGCCAAATATGTGCATACCTATCTTGGAGCAAGTATTGAAGGATTGCTTAAGGACAATCTCTCCAATGAGCAAGCGCGTGTAGTCTCTGGTGATGTTTTGTCTGGTCAATCTAAAGAAAAAGATAGCTTTCTCAATTATTACGATAATCAGATTACTGTTTTAGAAGAAGGCGATTTCTATGAACTCTTTGGTTGGTTGTTGCCTATTGCACCAAGACCTACGATTTCTAATACTTTCCCCAACTTTCTATATCCCGACTTGAAATTTAAGGCCAATACCAATACCCATGGCGAAAAACGCGCTTTTGTGGTAACAGGGCAATATGAGAGTGTATTGCCAATGGATATTTACCCTCAGCACTTGATGAAATCTATCTTAATCAATGACTTTGAGCGAATGGAAGGATTAGGTATTTATGAGCTTAGTGAAGAAGATGTTGCACTATGCGAATTTGTCTGTACTTCCAAACAACCGCTACAGCAAATTTTGCGTAAAGGACTTGACTTTATGCGCGAACAAGGCTAAAACAGGTCTTGATTTTTATCAAATTTAATGTGAAAATAATCCAAATAATAGCTGATATATG
>JBCBDH010001016.1:0-1761 GCA_038529855.1 Bacteroidota bacterium
CTAAATCCAGGTCTTGTACTTGAGCCAATAATTCCTACTCGCCCCTGGTACCGCATTGATATCAAGGACTGTTTGAATAAAACACTGGATAATATTGAACAGGAATTATTGGCTCAAGTACAAGACCTGGATTTAGAACAAGCCCTCGTCAATCTATATCTTCATGATTTACAAGCCATGCAATCACTCAATTTATCTAATCGTCGACTATTTGAATTATTGCCAGGGCCAGTGCATATACAGGTCAAGCGCAGTTTTGCAGAATTGGATCAGCCAGGAATGGAATTGGCCCAGGGTTCGGAACGATTGGACCAATTGCTCAGCGATTTTATCCATCAGCAAGTAGGAGAAGCGCAAAAGGCCGATCGACTCAACCAACAAGCGCAGTATTATTTTGAACTTTTTGAAAGCGGGGAATACAAAAACCGATGATCTTACAAGCTTTGCAATTAGAGAATTTTAAACAATACCGTTCGCTTGAACTACAGTTTAAGGAGGGCCTGGTTGGTATTATCGGCAAAAATGGAGCAGGTAAGTCCAGCTTGTTTGAAGCGGTCTTGCTTTGTTTGTTTGGCGATTCGGGTAAGGAAAAGAGTTTTTACAAAAGTAGCTGGGCCAGTAGTAAGGATCGCGTGCTCTTGGAATTGCGATTTGAAGTACTGCAAAAGACCTATCGCATTAGACGCGAATTTAGGGGAAAAGCAATGGCGCATCAAGCTTTTTTGTACGATCAGCAGGAGGAGTTGATCGCCAGCGGAGCGACCCCCGTGACCGAAGAAGTGAGCAAATTATTGGGGATGGATAAAGAAGCCTTTACCCGTTCTATTTTCTCTGGTCAAAAAGAACTCAGTGTCCTATCATCTGCCCGTCGAGAAGATCGCAAACGCATGGTCCGAAAGATGATTGGTCTGGACAACCTCGACAAGATACAGCAATTAGTGCGGGAGGATAAAAATGGGATGAAAAAGGAAATCCAAGGCCAATCAGCCCTTTTGCTGGAAGCGGATCAACTCAAAGCATTAGAGCAAGAAATCAAAACGCTCAAAAAAGAGGGACAACATCTGCAAAAACAACTCGATCAGCTAAAGGAATCCCTGGCCCAAAAGGATAAAGCGTATCAGCAGGCAAAATCCCAATTCGACAGCGAAAATGAACGCTACAAAAACTTTGTCCAACTCGAACAGGAACGCATCAAATACACACAGGGCTTACAAAGCCTAGAGGAAGCACTAGCAGAACTGGAAAAAACCTTTCAGCATTTGACCAACTTACAAAAACAAATACAAGTACAAGCTCCTCAGGTCGAACGCTACCATCAACAAAAAGCGCAGTTGGAACAGCTTCATCAAGAAAAAAATAAAGATTTACTCGTTCGACAGCTCAAACAAAATATTCAACAGACTCAGAAACGGATCGCTGAACAAGCCCCACAAGTGGCTACACTCGATCAAAAGATTGCCAAAGGCAAAGCACTAAAAGGCGATCTGGAAAAAACCACTACTTCCCGAAGTCAATTGGAAGAAAAGGATAGAGAATTGACCACACAAATCGCTGAGATTCGCGATCGACAGGGCGCTATTCGCGGAAAGATTGAAGAAAGACAGCAAAGTATCCAGCAAATACAAACATTGGGAAAATCTGCCCAATGCCCCACCTGTTTCCAACCCCTTATCCATAGCTATGACGATACGCTGTCAAGATTAGCGGCAGAAGTTGACCAATACCAGAAGGAAGAACTAGTTCAAATAACACAGCAACTGA
>JBCBDH010001017.1:0-1761 GCA_038529855.1 Bacteroidota bacterium
CCCAGAAGAATCCAGTCAGCGATAGGTCGCGTTGGCCAAGTCTGGACCAGTCAAAATCAAGGTCTCGCCCTCACAAACAGGGCTATTACTCCACAGCTCTGGCGCTTCGCTAGTTGGCTGTACCAATACCTCCATGAACACTGGACTTGCTGCACAATTATTTTGGCTAATGATCAATTGGTATACCCCTTCCATCTCCTGCGTGATATTGGGAATCGTCGCATCGTCAACTGTTGAAATCAAATCGCCTTGAGGATTGTACCATTGATAGTTAATGCCATCAACTAAAGGAGCATCCAAAACCAGGGTACTTCCCTCGCAAGCGGGTTGCTCATGATGGACCTCCAAACCTGCGGGAGGACTTTCAACAATCACCACTGTCTCCACTCCTTCCAAGACACAATCATCTGCCATAAGGGTCAGGGTGTAAGTCCCCGCCATAGTAGCATCTGTTGGCGATTGCTCATTGGATTGATAGCCTTGTGGGCCTTCCCATTGAAAGCTTAGCTCATCAGCCACCCCAGAAAAAAGACCTTGTAATTCGATGGGATCACCATAGCAGTAAGGGCCAGTATTAGTAGCCAGTGCTGAAAAGGTAGCGCAAAGTGATACGCAAGTCGCAAACTCAGAGCTATTGTTCATGGAATCAATAGCGACAGCCGTCAGCACATCACCATCTTGTAACTGGTAATTATTCAAAAAAGAAGTAGCGGCTAAAGACCATTTCCCATTAATAGAGGGGGCGGTGCCTAGAAATTGGCTGCCTTGGCAAGGACTGAGCAAACAAGTAGCTTGTCTTTGCACAAACAGCTCTATGCGGTCAGTGGAAGGGGAGCTTTTTCCCTTGGCATAGCGAGGGCTTAGGGCTTCGATCTGAGGGGCGGAGAGCGACTGATTGGCTTGGCTAAAATCGGCCAGATCTATAGCATTTTGGCGATTGCAAAATAATTGATTTTGAGAGATTAGATGTTGCGAGCCATTGAGTACGAGGATGCCTTGGTCATTAAATGCTATTTTGTTTTGTTGAATTTCATTAGCCCATGCGCCACTGATGTGTATGGCCACTCCATTTCCCATAGGTAGTGCTAAAGTCCAATCACTTCCTATTGTATTGCCAATGACTTGGTTGTGGGAGCTTCCCAGCGATAGGGCGTGGAAATCTGGCATAGCGGCAAATAGATTGGCTTCCGCTGTCGCCCATCCGCCTATTTGGGTATGATCTGCTCCTTCCCTCAAAGATACACCTCCTGCATTACCAAGCGATTCCGTACCCGTAGGATCAGTACCAAATAAATTGCTGCGAATTTGGCCATTGGTCGCCCCCTCTACTTGGATGGCGTAGTCTTCATTTTCATTAAAAAGATTCCCTTTGTTTGGACCACCAATTTGGTATTGATGACCAGATGCTAATACCAGGAGTGCATGCTCTCGAAATCCACTGATCTGTAGGCCATAAATTTCACAGGAGGGAGCGGCGATGACCAAGCCGTATGGTCCAGCGAAAATAGAGCTACCTTCCAGAACGATGCTGCCCAAAGACCAATCATTTTGTGTGCTTGCATCAATGATGGTTAGCTCATCACTTATCTCGGGTAAGGGGGATTGAGGAAAGATGGAAAAGGGGCCAGTCCCAGGTATTTGGAAAAGGATACTACTGCCCAGACCATCCGCATTGGAGGCCAGGATGGCTTCGCGAAGACTACAATGCAGCGCATCATAATGATGGTCTTTGTGATGCGCTGCATTGTAGTCTTCGCGAAG
>JBCBDH010001018.1:0-1760 GCA_038529855.1 Bacteroidota bacterium
GTCTTATCGCCTCGCCGATCGGAACGGCCATCGTAAGAATAGGAAAGAGCGCGAGTTGGGTTGTCCCAACAATTTTTAAAACTCGACTTTTAGCTGGATAAAACTTACTTTTGTGATGCTGGTGCAAAAAGGCTGGCGGCTTAAACGATATGGCACAAAAGAAAGTAAATATCCTGATTACAGGAGGGGCAGGTTTTATAGGATCAAATTTGGTTGGGGCCCTGTTGCGAGATGAACGAGTAGGCATGGTTCGGGTCTTAGATAATCTCTCTAATGGGCATCGCCACAATATTGAGGAGTACCTGGATCGAGAGGATTTTGAGTTTGTAGAAGGAGATATTCGAGATTACAATACCTGCTTGCAATCTTGTAAAGAGATTGATCTGATCTCTCACCAAGCTGCCCTGGGTTCTGTACCAAGGTCCATCAAATCACCACTAACCACCAATGCAGTGAATATTGGTGGTACGCTAAATATCTTTACGGCTGCAAAGGACTCCAATATCAAAAGGGTGGTCTTTGCAGCCTCTTCTTCTACCTACGGCGATAGCCAAACCCTTCCCAAAAGAGAGGATGTCATTGGTCGGCCAATTTCTCCTTATGCGGTCAGTAAATTGGTCAATGAGCTATACGCGGATGTCTATGCCAAGCTATACGATTTTGAATACATTGGTCTTCGCTACTTCAATGTCTTTGGCCCAAAGCAAGACCCCTATGGCGCTTATGCTGCTGTGATTCCACTTTTCATAAAAGCCCTTCTTGATGGTAAAGCTTCTGTGATCAATGGGGATGGTAGCCAAAGCCGTGATTTCACCTATGTAGCCAATGCCGTACAAGCCAATATTAGGGCTTTGTTCACGACTAATGAGCAAGCCCTAAACGAAATTTATAATATTGCCATCGGTGAAAGTACTACCGTTAAGGAATTGTATTTTTATCTGAAGGATATTGCAAATGCCAAGATAGAACCCATATATGGTCCTTCCCGGGCAGGCGATGTCAAACACAGCCTGGCAGATATTTCAAAAGCAAAAAACTATCTTGAATACGATCCTGAAGTGACGGTTAAGGAAGGTCTTCGCTTGGTCTTTGAATGGTATCGAGGTCGTTTGAAATAATCGTCTACATGATGAGACACCTACTGAGTTTATTATTCGTTTTATGTCCTTTTTTGCTTATCGGACAGGGAACTGCGCTGCCATTAGGTAATTATGCCTATCCCATTATGGATCGTCTGGAGATCAAAACTGGCTTGCTGACGCCTTATCATTCTACTCTAAAGTACTACCTAAGAGAGGATATTACCCGTTATGCCATGCAAATTGATACGGCTTTGATTTCGCTAACGGCCAAGGACCGCCGCGATTTGTACTACATCTTCAAAGACAATAATGACTGTTTGGGACTATCAGGTGCTGCGACTACGCTGACTGGTCCCAATGAACCTATTTATCAAAAACGCTATGTAGACAGTACCGCCACCTTCTACACTGTTGAAGAGAAAAACCGTACTGATGCCAATCAAGCCAGCGATTTCTACATCCTTAGGGACAAGCCAATTCTAAAGCATTTTTACAAAAGTCCAGCTAATCTTTTCGAACTAAACTATCCCGATTTTTACCTACGCATCAATCCCATCATCAACTTTGGAATGTCAACAGCTTCAGCAGAGCCAGAAGCTTTGTTTAATAACCAGCGGGGCGTAGAGCTTCGGGGTGGGGTAGATGATCGGATTTTTTTCTACACGAATATTCTGGAAT
>JBCBDH010001019.1:0-1759 GCA_038529855.1 Bacteroidota bacterium
ATCATTTGATCATCAGTACGCAGACGAATATTCATTCTTGCTTTGATGGCTACTTTTCTGATTTTATAACCTATATAGCTTATGACTAGGCTGTCCTTATCATTCTTGACTTGGAGGCTAAAACGGCCCTCTAAATCCGTTTGTGTTCCTTTGGAGGCGCGGCTTTGCAAAACGATATTGGCACCAATTAGCGGTTCGCCAGTGCGGAAATCAGTGACGATGCCTGTAATGCTCAATTGGGAAAGAGCGAGCCAGGGGCAGCATAGAAAAAACAAAAGGAAAGCGCGCATGATGTCGAAGATTTGACGATGGGCCTGGGAAATGGGCGATGTACCCCAATGGGTACACCGCTTACCAATTTTACCGGAATAAGTTAGCTAAAGTACTTCTTGAAACTTAGTTCATATCTTCCATCAACTTGGGCAATAGATCGTATTTGATCCAACCAAAGTCTGGTGCGGTCGAAAGGGCGATGTCATAGGTTTGTTTGGCTTCCTTTAATTGTTCTTTGTAGTGATAGGCTTGTCCTAGGGTGGCTAATGCACCCAAGTATTCCCATTCATTATCTGTGCCTTGCTTTTCGTATAGCGCTTTGGCTTTTGTTAGATGTACGATGGCCTTATCGACATCTCCTCCCCATATTTTTGGGGTAAAGTAAAGGCTATTGCCACGTTGGTAATTGGCGAAGGCATTATCGGGATCAATTTTTAGGGCTTTTTCAATTAGGCGGCTACTTTTGGTTCCTAGTGTCATTCCTTTCATGGGAGAAAGAGAGATTTGGATGCCATAGATTCCAGAGAGCAAGGCGTGGGCTTCTGCAGAAGACTTATTGCGCGAAAGATAGTCTTCTGTGTGAGAAGCGGCTTTGTCGGCAGTGGCTTCTGCCCCTTTTTTATCTCCATGAGCCATAAAAGCACCAAAGGAGGCATACTCTGCTTTAGCTAAGGCCAGCAAATCGGCATCTGATTGGGACTTGGCATATTGCTGTTCGAGTAGGCTAATGCCCTTTTTCCATTGTTCGTGATCAGTGGATTGATAGGCACTGTAAAGGATCGCTTGCGTGTCGTTCTGAGCGAAGGTGAGGAGCGAAGCAAAAAGAAAGCTAAATAATAAAAAGTACTTTTTCATGATATTTTGATTTTGTGAAGCGATGGTTAGGAAGCCATCCCATCAAGGAGTTTGAATGATTGTTGGTACAAATAAGCAAGGAAGATGGATGCCACACAATTTTGCTTGATCATTGGTATAGATTTATTGATAATCGGGGAGGCTGCTTGTCTAGGAAGGTTTATCCCGTATTTCTTACCATTGGTCAACATTCGGTGACTTTTGATCACTGGAGATAATTCCTAAGGGCAAAAAGTCTTATTTTGCTGCTATGAATGTGATTGGCAATACCCAAGTCAAAAATGTAAAACCTACTGCTGTACATTGGATTTGGCATGCACTAATTTGGTTGGTTTATCACTCCATTTGCATGTATGTATTTGGAGGAGGGGAATCCTGGTTGGAAACTTTTGTTGGGCAACTCTTTTTTACTGGCTTCAATGCTGGTCTAGTTTATTTCAATGCTTTTTACCTGATGTCCAGTCTATTGAATCACGGCAGAACGATTGCCTATTTGCTGGCAGTGCTGGTCGCTTTGGTTGTATCTTCTTTTGGGATTGCTCTTTCTATGGTGGCCTTTCAGTCTTATTTTTGTCAATGCGATTCTACAGAATTTATCAGTATACTTACTTTGACTAGTTCGGCAATGGGC
>JBCBDH010001020.1:0-1696 GCA_038529855.1 Bacteroidota bacterium
ACTCAGTATTTTCCCAATCATTTGTGTTTTTCCCTCCTCAAGGAATAAGCCTATAAACGTCACTACTCAATGGCCTAAAGCCATCTGCTCGATCTTCTTTTCTTAAAACATAAAGCCCCTTTGGGGGCCCTAAGGCTTTTGGCCAAAAAGCTAAGTTGCGCACAGCTTAGCTGGGTAAGTGATGTCTTGAATGGACTTTATTGAATGATTTTTTAAAAACAACATGGAATGAAAAAAATGAAGCTAAGAATGCTTTTTAGTTTGGTTGGGCTACTGCTGGGGTGGTCCGCTTTTGGCCAAGCAGACCATATGGTCGATTTGTTTACGGGCGACTTTCAGTACCAAATTCCAGCCATGACGATACCAAGTACGGAAGGACCAGCTGTAGCCCTGGCGCTGTCTTATCGCGGGGGCGTACAGATGAATCAGCGAGCCTCTTGGGTGGGGCTTGGCTGGGATCTCTCCATTGGGGAAATTAAGCGAGTGGTGAAGGGGGTGCCTGATGAGTGGAATGGCGTAGAGCAGGTGACGAGGAAGTATAAAAAGGTGGGGACGAATTGGGTCATAGATACTTACACAGTGGGCAATCCACCTCAAGGCCCTTTTGACCAAGTAGAGGAAACGACCTACTGGGGGCCCATGTATTTCAAAGATTTTGTGGAAGGCCCCAATAATGCCATGGATACCTATTTTGCTGATCCTCGCGTGGGAAAGGATGTGGTCTTTCCAGATTATGATCAGTTTGTGGTGTCAGGACCTGGCATCTCAGGAACGATGCAAGCCTTTCTTTTTGATCAAGGCTCTTTGGTTCATAAGGATGATCCACACGGACATTTTTACATCGATGCGCCTGGGGATCAAATCTCTATGTATTACAGTACCAATTCAGTTGGCGGAATTAGCAATCCTCCTCAGGAATCCAATGCCAATAATCTCAACTGTCTACCCTTCACCCACGAAGCGCAGTTTCGATTTAAAGATGAGTTTGGCGACATCAATTTGCCAGCTCCACTTAGCAGAACAACCAAAGAAGTTGGATTGCATAAATCCCTGGACGGATTTGGGAATTTGTATAATGGGCAATTTGATCAAAGCAGCAAAAAAGCCATTGGTGCCAAACATGTGGTTTATTTCACCAATGCGGATATCAGAAATAACCTTAGCGATTTGGTTAATAATAAAGGCTTTATCGACTATCCCAAATTGGCTGTCAATAGCCGTGGGCATGACGAAGATATTGGGGCCTTTAAAATCACCAATGAAGCAGGTATGACTTTTCACTATTCCCTTCCCGCTTACATCCATGAAGAACACAACTTGACTTTTGAAATGGAGGATTTTGATATCAGTCAAGTCGATAAAATTACGCATACCTCAAAAGCACGGGCCTATGTCGACTCCTGGAAACTAACGGCCATCACTGGAACCGATTTCGTCGATCATGCGCCAAAGGGGGTCATTGGCCCAGAGGATGAAGGCTATTGGGTATTGTATGATTACACGCTTTGGGAAAGCCACTTTGAATGGCAAACCCCCTATCTGGATGGCAATCGCTTTTTTGGAGAAAACAGAGAAGCTTATCAGCAACTAGCCGCTCAGTACGGCTCCTATTGGTTTGGTGCACCAGAGCATTTGGATTATTTGGATACGGAGAACATCAGCTATGGTACAAAAGAAATGTATTACGTAGATCGGA
>JBCBDH010001021.1:0-1742 GCA_038529855.1 Bacteroidota bacterium
GTTTATGCGGAGCCTTATGCCAAAAGTATTTTTCAAGGTACTGCTGAAGGTTTTTATGTCAATGCTTTTTATCATGCATTGGAGGCTATTGATGCCAGCCAATACGATCAAAAGCGCATTGTCATTAAGGGATGTAGCAATAAGCCTGTTCCTCCTGCGGCCTATGTAGAATTGACGCGTAAACTTCGTCCCTTTGCTAGAAGCATTATGTATGGTGAGCCCTGCTCAATGGTGCCCATATTCAAACAGCCCAGGAAGCTAAAGAAATCTTAAAAAGACGCTTTAGGTACTTACTTTTCCCTTTTACCATACCCTCTACCGGTTCTCAGTCGTTTTAAAAAGGCATTAAACGTTATGTCACCCCCATTGCTGGCATGACTTTTAGGCTGTATTGTAAGCTTAGTGATCCACGTAAGTGATAAAACCCTTTTGCGATATGAAGACGCTTTCCATGTATACCTTGACCTTGGCCGCTTGCCTGAGTTTTGCCGTTTTTAGCTCTTATACGGGCAATGGAGACCAGGAACAAACAACGCTTAGTTCCTCCGATAACCAGGGGATTTTGCCCCAGCGCATTCGCTCCATTGATCTCAACAAAAGTTTTGACTTTGCTGGAGAGCGTCTCCCTACAGAGAATTTTGATGTACGCGAGCGTCTGGACCGCGAGCTGTTGCGCAATGCTTACTGGCATTCAAATACGGTGCTCAATATCAAAAAAGCTTATCGCCATTTCCCACTAATTGAACGCATCTTGGCAGAACATGGCTTGCCCCAAGACCTTAAATACCTGGCTGTGGCAGAAAGCGATCTAAGCAATGCCGTCTCCCCCGCTGGTGCCCGCGGTTTCTGGCAATTTATGAAAGGGACGGCCCGAGATTACAAGCTAGAAATCAATAGCGATGTGGATGAGCGCTATCACCTGGAGAAATCCACCCATGCCGCCTGTCAATTTTTAAAGAAATACAAAGAGAAATTTGGCTCCTGGACCCTGGCTGCCGCCGCTTACAACATGGGCGCTAACGGTCTCAACAAAGAAATTAAGCTCCAACGCGCCAAATCCTACTACGATCTCAACCTCAACCAGGAAACAGCCCGCTATGTTTTTCGCATCGTCGCCATTAAAGAAATCATGAATAATCCCTCTCTATTTGGTTTTTACATCGACGAGCAAGAGCGCTATTCGCCATTGGAGGAATACTATCTGGTAGAGGTAAACGAACCAGTGAGTAACTGGGGAGATTTTGCCGCCAAATACGGCATCAGCTATCGCATGCTAAAGATTTATAATCCCTGGATGATTTCTTCGAAGCTGACAAATAGAGAGCGGAAAACTTATAAGGTTAAGATTCCTAAACCTGCTGATAAGTAAGTTTGTCGCGGATTTAGATAGCCCGCAGTATCGAAAGGAAGGCAGCCCGCAGTGTCGGAGTGAGCCAATTCACTCCGACACTTCTGCCCCCATTTTAGCGTAAGCTGACGTTCTTGTAAGTCGACAAGCCACATTCCAAAAAGTCAGCGTAGTCTTCAATACCCTCCTTATAGCCTCTTGGCTTAGCCAAAACTTTTTGCTCTGGCGTCATCATCACATATAGCGGCTGAGAGTTTTGCTCGAAGTTGACAATTTGGAAATCTGCCCACTTATTACCAATATTTCTAATCTTCTTATTGGTAGCTTTGGAAACTAAGGTCTCTTCCAGCGTCTTGCGATCATCCACATAAAGTGAAATCAGGACAAAATCTTC
>JBCBDH010001022.1:0-1735 GCA_038529855.1 Bacteroidota bacterium
CCCATCGGGGGGAAGGCCCGATGGGCCTGAGCCTGGTTTACCCCTTAAAACAAATCCTCCTCCTCTTCCTATAATACACCCCCTCACAGCCCCTCAATCGCCTCATGAAAAAGTCGCGCATGCTCCTCCCAGGAAAAGCGATTGGCCCAAGCCACCGCCTTTTGGCGATAGCCCCCCACTGCTTCAGAATCCCTCAACACCGCTTGCATTTGACGCACCAGATCATCAGGATTTTTGGTCTCAAAGAAATAAGCCAAATTTCCGCCTACTTCTGTCAAACTTGAGTTATTGGCGCAGATTACCCTGGCGCCACAGGCCAGAGCTTCCAATACGGGCAGCCCAAAGCCCTCATATTCAGAAGGATAGATCATTGCCGTACAATGACTGTACAATTCTGGCAGGTATTCTTTCTTCACAAAACCCAATTGCCGAATGTCTGCTTCAAAGGGGTGTTGGGCCAATTGCTCAAAAAAGGTTTCAGATTTCCAGCCGCGTTGGCCGCCTATTAGTAAGAGGACCCTTTGCGAATATTGCTCGCGGAAGCGACGATAGGCTTCTAGTAAGGTGAGTAGGTTTTTGCGGGGCTCTATGGTGCCTAGGAATAGAAAATAGGCTTGATCAATCTGCTGTTCTTCTAGTATACGACGGCTCGCTACGGGGCGATAAATATTTTCCTTACCCAGCAAAATGGTTTTGACTTTTCCCGCTGTAAAGGGGTAAACTCGATGTAAATCGCGGGTGGTATTCTGCGAATTGGACAAGACCAGATCCGCTCGCCTTAATATGCCTTTTAGGAAAATGCGCTGTAAGAGTTGACTGTGAAAACGATGGTATTGTGGAAATAAAATGGGCGTTAAATCATGAATCATCGTGATCCGCTTGATGCGGCTGGGTAGATTAAAGGGCCCAAAATGTGCGGGCTCCATGACTATGTCTACTTTCAAACGACGCAGTATCCAAGGCACCATTACAAATAAACGAATGGAGGCAAAACCTATGGGTAGACGGATGTTGGGAATGGCCACTTGCTGCACGCCTTCCAAAGACTCGTCCACCTGCTCGCGAATCAAGATGTACTCATGCCCTGGATTGTGGGCGAGCAGGGCCTTGACCAATTCTCGGGTGTAGATGTGTACTCCTGCTCTTTGGTTGTCTAGCGGATCGGCGATAATGGCTATTCTCATAACTCAGCGCTCAATGACTTTTCGGTAAGCTTCCAACGTTTGTAAGGTGGTTTTGAGCCAGGAAAAACGACGCGATTGTCGCCAGGCTTCTCGAGCTAGTTCTTCTCGAAATACTGGATCAGCTACCAAACGATGCATCTGCGATTTAATGGCTTCTACATCGTCAGCCACAGCAGGCAAGCCCCCTTTGCCTACCACCTCTGGCATTGAACTATTATCCCCAAAAATCACGGGCGTTCCACAACTCATGGCTTCCAATGGGGGCAAACCAAAGCCCTCATAATAAGATACATAGCAAAGCGCCAGGGCATGGGCATAAAGCAAGGGCAAATCTTCATCATTGACAAAACCCGTAAAATGAATGCGTTTAGATTGGGTAAGATCTTCCTTAAACAATTCCTCAAATTTCCAGCCTTTCTTGCCACAAATCACCAAGTGGACATCCAAATCAGGATGCTCCTCAATGAGTCGTAAAAAAGCTTTAGCCGTGTTCAACAGGTTTTTGCGGGGCTCAATGAGGAGCATCCTGATTTGGATGTCCACTTGGTGAT
>JBCBDH010001023.1:0-1734 GCA_038529855.1 Bacteroidota bacterium
TTTAACTTTTTGGTTTGGACCCAACGCCCACCTGTAAATTCATAAACATAGGCGGCACCACTGTTTCCAGCAGTTTCATCCTCACCTTTTGCCCCCATAATGAGTCGATTACCAGAGATATCAACATTGATACCCAACTGATCACTTCGCCCCCCATCATTAGCCACTCTCATTGGGGGACAACCTAGCTAAAGCTCTTGTTTCATCAGCGATAGAGCATCAAAACCTCGCTGAAAATATAGGCGTTTATGGGGCTTGAGCGCCAGCAACGGCATGACATAATCGGCCCATAATTTCAGCGAAAATATCCAGGCATAACCATAGAGACCGACATGGAACTCACTTGTTCGAGGTGACTCATTAGAGTATTCATTGATACGTGCTGCGTAGTCACTTACGGATTTATCCTGTAACCGTTGTCCATATAATGTAGCCAAGGTATAGGCCATCATGACTAAAAGTAATAGAGCAAAAAAATGAGCCTCTTTTACTTTTGTATTTTCCAGATTATACCCAGATGTTTTCATATCCTTGAACATCTGCTCAATGCCCCAACGAACACGATAAATGGCTAATGCTTGCTTAAGACTCGGTAGATTTGTCAAGATATACCAAGGTTCTTTTGGGCCCTTTCCTCGATACTTGCGCTTCCAATATACAGCCAAGTTCATAGGGCCAATTCCATCTTCTTTGCCACATAAGACTTGGCTATAAAATTCAGACTGGCCTGGCTTAAATCCTTTCTTCCCAACAATTTCATATTCTGATGCATTCTGCACCTTAAAGTGAAAGCTCTTGCGTTGTCTTAGACAAAAGGAGATATCTCTAGCTTCGAGCCACTCAGCTAGTTTAGGGCTATGAAATTCACGGTCACCGAGAATAAGGATAGGAAACTTCTTTGATTTGAATAACCGTAAAACTTGCTGGATTAAACGCTTTTGGCAGACTAAATCACTGTTGCCTTTATGTCCTATTTCCTCAAAGTAGAGCGGTAATGCATGGGTTCCCCAAATCAAACTTGCCATAAATACATTGCGTTCTTTCCATTGCGTTCGGTCAATGGCAATAATCCAAAATCCACCATGTTTAGATTTAAGCTTTTTGAGATGCCGTCGTTGTTGACGATTTAATGCTGTTCCATTTTCAAGCTGTCGAATCCAATATTTAAGTAGAGGAAACCATAGTAATTTGACGTTCAGTTGAGACAGAAGGAGAAATCGCTGAAGATTACGAATACGACTTTTTTTTAATGGGTTGGGGAAAAACGCCAGCCAAAACGGACAAAGTGATACACCGATGGCTCTGTATCAAAAGTATCAGAATTTCCAGGGTGAGATACTGGCTTTCGCTCAAATGTTTGCGCAGGAGAGTTTGGTAGAATGGTGGCAACATTAGTTTTTAAGTGGGGGAAGAACTATCCCCTATTTTTTTTGCCTACCCATTCTCTCAAACTATTGCACCATAATGATTAGAACTCTGTTGTCCCCCTTTGAGGGTTTAAAGGGGTAACGTTATTTACTCAGCCCCATCAACTGAGATTGGAGAGAATTCCTGCAAGACACTCGACCAGGAAGGCGGCGAACTCTCCCGTAACCTCTATAGCCGCTTCTCCCATAAATTCGCTCGCCTGGGCTAAGACCTCAACAGCGGATTCTATGCCAGCAGCGGTTGTTTCAACCACAGCTCCGGCGACTTCAGGGGTTTGGGCGATCGCCTCACCAGACAGTTCGACCA
>JBCBDH010001024.1:0-1734 GCA_038529855.1 Bacteroidota bacterium
CTATCCATGTAATGAATAAACAAAAGATGGAAAAGGAGATTTATCCCAAAAATCTCAATATCTTTCCGATGATTGGGATATTTGGGATAAATCTCCTTTTCCATCTTTTGTTTATTCATTACATGGATAGGTTTAAAATCTACCTTATTTTGTACGAGACGGCGGTAAGCTTTCAATACTTTTACCCGAAAGTAGATATTGACAAACAACATCGCGACGAACAGGCCAACAACTATGGAGATCAAAAGAACATACATAAGTGAGGGATTGCTGGGTACAAAAATACGCTTTTTTGAATGCTTACTCTGGCTTTTGGTATTTTTCCTTTATCTACATTCCACAATATCTTTTGCCCAACTCCGCATCAATCAAATTGAACATCTTTCTGTTGACGAACAACTGTCTAGCCGACAGATCAATAAAATATTGGAGGGACCAGAGGGATTTATTTGGTTAGCTACCGATAATGGACTCAATAAGTACGACGGCTATCAGATTCGGGTCTACAAGGAAGGGGCGCAGTTCAATCAAACGAGTGAAAGACACATCAGCGACTTGCACCTTGATCAATATGGACAAATCCTTCTACAATATGCTTTTGATAATCAATTGGTGGATCGACTCGATCCGATAACGGATAGAATTCAATCGCTTCATCTCACTTTGCAAGGGGATAGTGTTCGTTTTCAATCTATTTACGTCAATCGACAAAAGGAAGTATGGGCCTTGATGGAGCGCAGTTCAGAATTGGTATGGGCACAGATGAATCAGAAGGGGCATTTTAAAGCGGTTTTTAGTTTGCCTAAGGCAAGTGGTGCGAAAGCTTCAAGCTATCAATTTCTATTGGAAGGGCAGCAGGGGGGCTGGCTTTTTGATGACCAGATAGGATTGCGCGAAATTCTTCCTAATCGGCAATGGGGCCGTATTTTTCCCTTTAGCCATTTTGGTAAGATAGCAGCTTCAAAGCTTCAAATATTGCATCTCGACCGAAAAGGCCAATTGTATGTTGCTTTTCAGGGACATCCTGGTTTGTATATCTACGATGCGAAGACACAGGGCTTTCAGCTGTACAAGGCCCTGCCTGTGGATTTAATTTACGATGCACTCTGGGAAGACGAAAGGGGATGGAAATTGGTAGCTATCCGAAAAAACAGCTATGAATTAGAAGGACTTTTAGCGGTTGATACAGCAGATCAATTGATCGACTATTCTGCACTGCTCGAAGTGGATGAAAAGATCACAAATATCATGGAAAGGGGTTTTTCCAGCCTGCTCTTTCTGGGCACCTTGAGTGGGATGAAAAAAGTTCGATTGCAAGGCAGTAAGGTCCAGCAAATATTAGCTCAGGATATTGATCCCAAAAAAGGGGAGTGGGGCTTTGTGATGCATGGCATCGCAGAGGATCGCCAAGGAGATATTTTGATGGCGCGAGAGGTGGAGCGTTGGTATCGCTATAAAAAATCGACACAAACCATTGAAGCCATTCCTTTAAAGGACCCCAGCAATCAATTGCCCCGTGAATTCCAGTGTAGTTTTGATTTATTCATCGATGAGCAGGAAGTTTTGTGGGGAAGTACCTGTGATCAAGGAGGTCCATTCTATTTGCATGCCTATGATTTAAAGACTAAACAGTTAAAGTCCTTTCCTTCAGAGCGATTGATCTATGGTTTTGTAAAGTCTGTCGATGGTGATTTTTGGCTGAATTCCCGAACAAGTGAGGAGCCTATACAGGCT
>JBCBDH010001025.1:0-1734 GCA_038529855.1 Bacteroidota bacterium
TTGCAAAAACATCTTCTTGGTTTTTTCCTATGCGTTTGGAGTAGCTATTGGCCATTTTGAAAAGATTGAGTGGACCATCAATGGGAAAGACAGCATTTTATCATAGGGAAGTACACCAATTAGGGGAATACCTATTTTTTCTAATGCCTTACCAAAATTATCTCGGACCCGTTCAAATTTATCGGGATGAACTTTATTGATGATAACGCCCTTAATGGGAACGCCTTGCTCGCGGAACAAACTCAGATTCATATTGAGTCGATCAAATGGGCTGCCTATGCCACCTGTTACAATCATCACTACCTCTACATCCAATAATTTGGCGACCTGGGCATTAGACAGATTGACAATGCTCCCAACACCAGAATGCCCCGTTCCTTCATAGACTACGATATCGTGGTTTTTTTCGAGATAGGCAGCAGCTTTCAGGATGTCATTTTCAAAATCGAATTGATCGGGATTTTGGATAAAACGGGTCGTTACACCAGAAGCCAGAATCACTGGACTGTGAATGTCGGGATGGACATCAAATTGAAGTATTTTTTCAAATAAGACCGTGTCCTTATCTGCCATCTGTCCGCGGACGAGGATGTGCTTTTGGCCAACGGGTTTGCAGTAGCCTACATTGAGTCCCTTTGCGCGAAAAGCGGCGACCAAGCCCAGGGTAGAAGTGGTCTTACCTTTGTGTTGTCCAGTGGAGGCGATAAATAGTTTTTTGGCCATGGTGAGTGATTTGACGGATGAAGTCTGAAGTTAATATTCAATTACCTCCTTTTTAAGTCATTTATAGGGGCAATTGTTTAAGTTTTTTGGGACCTAAGTTCGATGATTGGCTAATATTTGGATAACTTGGGGCCTCATTATACTTAACCTATTAACCTTCTTAAAAACATTCACCATGAAGTCATTCCTCCTCTTAATTTTCACGGCTGTCTTGATGGTTAGCTGTGGCGGTGGTGCCAATGAAGCAAGCACGGCAGGCGAGCAAACAGCAAGCGAAACGCCAAGTACAGAGACACAGGAAACAGCTGAACCGCAAGCCGCGGAGAGCGAGCTAGTCCAACTAGTCATCAATAGCGATGACATGATGCAATTCGATCGCGATGAGCTAAAGGTCAAGGAAGGATCAAAAGTAGAGCTTACCTTGAACCACACGGGCAAAATGGCCAAAGAAGCCATGGGCCACAATGTCGTCATTCTCAAGCTGGGAACTGATCTAACTTCTTTTGCTGAGCGGGCTATTGCCGCCGTAGATACGGATTATATCCCCGAAGGCGACGAAGTACTCGTTCATACCAAGATGCTTGGCGGCGGAGAATCTGATACGGTTACTTTTGATGCTCCTGCAAAAGGCACCTATGATTTTATCTGTAGCTTTCCAGGACATTATGCTTTGATGAAAGGAAAGTTTATCGTAGAGTAAAATCAGCTTTGTTAGCCAGCGACTTCTTTCCAGTAAGCCTTTGGCGTTTTTCCCATCTTCTTTTTGAAGAAGACATTAAACACCGTTTTAGAATTGAAACCACATTCATAGGCTAGACCTAGTATGGTGAGATGGTGATTAGCGGGATCTGCGACTTTGGCCTTGAAGGCATCCAAGCGATGGGAATTGATGTATTCCGAAAAGTTTTGCTCAAAACCCTCATTGAGTAATTGTGATAAGTAATTGGGGGGTAGGTCCAATTGAGCCGCCAAATCTCGTAAGGTAAGATCGGGGCGAAGATAGGGCTGTTC
>JBCBDH010001026.1:0-1725 GCA_038529855.1 Bacteroidota bacterium
ACTGTCCCTGTACGTTGTTCGAGTAAACGCTTAGCTTCACTCAGCTTTGACTTGAGGTAGTATTGATAAATGGAATGACCAAGGAGGGATTTGAATTTGGATTTGAGTTGGGAGGGGCTCATATTGACCTGTCGCGCCAATTCGTCAATCGTTGGAGCTGAACCGTAGAGGTGACTGTTCAACATGGCTTTTACTTGTAGTAATAGTTCTACATCAGGTAATTTTAATCCTGAGCTTTTGCTTCGCCAGGCTTCTCGATAAAAGAGCGATAAGATCTTCCCAAGAATTTCCAATAATTTGCCCTGTTGAAAAAATAAGTTTTGCGCTTCCTTTGGACGCAGGGTATCGAGTAGCTCTTGGGTCAGCTCATCATCGAGTTCGGCATAATGACAAAAGAAGGAGCCTAGGTTTTGGCTTGATGAATGGAGGCTATCCAGAAATTGCTGCATACTTCTTTGTGGGATGGAAAAAAAGACCACCTCAAAAGGCAAATTGATTTCATTTTTACCCTTTGAATTATTTCCTGGAGAATAAAACAGGACGCCACTTTTCCCCTCTCTACTCAACCAATGCTGTCGATCTTCAATCTGCTTATCCAGCAATTTCTGAGATAGGTTGATATTGAGGATATACATCCCCGTATCTACCTCATTGATACTTTGTACTTCGACCTGGCGATTCAGACAATATTGATAATGATGTAGTTGGATGCCATACGGCAAGCTATACAATCGACAAAATCCTTCTCCCATTACTGGTGGGATTTGAAGTAATCCATCTACTGGTGGAATGCCCAATTGAGCAGCCATTTGTTCGAGTTGGCTGCGTGATTCTTTGATTTCAATGGTGATTTTCATTGAGTAATCTTACGAAATATTGAGGAGTATTTCATTATGTTGCTTGCTCTTAGCCAGCGTAGCGGAGTGAATTGGCTCACTCCGCTACTGCGCGCTAGCCTTCCGCTACTATACAGCCCTCACTCCAATACTGCCCTCATGTGCCTGCTACAGCACAATAACCCTCGCCCTCCCCACGATCAAATCACCCTGTGCAAATTCCAAATAGTACAGACCCGCAGGGAGACCACTCACATCTATTGGCTCAGGTTTACCCCCTTGTACGACGACCTGTCTCCACAAATATCCAGTGACATCATATAGTCTTAAGGTGCCTTTTCCAGGGATAGCTGAAAGATCAATATTTAGCCAATCAGCAGCGGGATTGGGGAAGACTTGTAGACGGCGGAGGCCGTCGCCTTTGGCTTTTATGGAGACGATGATGGGTTCTTTGACGACGGAGCGAACCGTATTGGTGATGATAGGGGGATTAAAATCAAAGTAGATGGCAGCAGTGTTTTCAATGGCTTGATCCAAAACCAGTGGGGACCGAAAACCAATGTTGAACTGTACAAAGCCTTGGCTTTCCAGGAGGTTGGTGGTGCTATCTGGTAAGAGGATATTGGGGAAGGTCCATTCGACGATGCCTGGGCCAGTGATGCGGAATTCGTAAGGGTGGCTGGCGGCTATAGTGCGGATGCTCAATGGGTCGAGTGGGGCAAGGAGGGTATCGACGAGGCGGACGAGGAAGGCCGTGTCATTACCTGTATTTTGGAAACGGATGGTATATTGGAGACCTCCCCCCAACAACTACAGATCTCCAATATACCATCCGTTTCCAAAATACAGGTATCGACGAGGCGGACGAGGAAGGCCGTGTCATTACCTG
>JBCBDH010001027.1:0-1724 GCA_038529855.1 Bacteroidota bacterium
ATATCCTGGTTAAAACCAGAGCTTTCTGGGTTGGGTACATAGGAATTGGCAATAGTGGTGAAGATATGCCTGAGCATTCTCACCTGATTGCCCCGCATCGCTGTGGCGACTATAGCTATGCTTGGCCAGATGGATTGATAACGACGACTGCTAATCGAGCTGGACTAGCCGCTGGCGTTTACAGCGTAACGATTACTGATAATGCCTCCGCTGCCGCTTGTGAACTGGTTTATCTCTTTGCCTTGAATAATGATGCGCCACTAGTAGACGTAGCGATTCAGGATACCTTGCATCTTAGCTGCTTTGGTGGCAACGATGGGGGAGTCAATGCAAGCGTACTCTATGGCTTGGGCTATAATTTCCCTGCGGATACCCTGATTACAGATGGTACCAATAATTACTCCAATGGCTTTTTGGAAGCTGGCGACTATTGTCTCCTAATACGCGATGCCAATGGTTGTATTAATGGTTCGGCCTGTTTTAATTTGACAGCGCCAGATTCCTTGGGTTTGCATTTTGTGGTTACCCCATCTTGTGATCTAGATGGAACCATTGATTTGACCGTAAGTGGAGGTACTGCGCCTTATACCTATGATTGGCTGGATTTAGCAGGGAATAGCGATCCAGAGGATCGCGATAGTGTGGGCTTTGGTTTGTATAGCCTCATTGCCACAGACGCCAATGGCTGTACAGCTGCTGAGCCTCATGTACTTGTTCCTGCCTGCCCTGACCCTGGCAATTGTGATTATTTTAATGGATTGGATTCTGTGTATCTACAAGCAGTCACTTGTGGTGGTTTGGCCGATCTGTGCTTCCCATATACAATGGATACCTTCCAAAATGATTTTGCCGTAATCGTTGATGGACTACCTTATAGTGGCGATTATGTAGGCTGTGATTTTGATACCTTGACCCAATACCTCTACTCTCAGCTATTTGGAGAAGGTACTTTAGGACCTTATGATGTGACCAGTTGGCCTGTGGAGGATACCACTTTTACTGGTGAGTTTTTGACCATTGACGATCTATTGGATTCTATGAATCTTTGGGATCCCAGTGGTAATTGGATGCTTGATACGCTTGGTAAATCACTCTTTGGTGGGAATCCAAGCAGCGAATATGGCCCTATGGTGATTGAGGCTTTGAATTTTAATACCAGTTCTACACTTGGCGTTAACTTCACCCTTATTCCCAATGGCACCGCTATCCAACTGAACGAAGGAGTGCATGAAGTCATCGTGGCTTCGGCCATTAATGGTTGTGCAGATACTTTAACCGCTATTGTAGTCTGTACGAATCCAGACACGGTTTATGTAGATATAGTCGTGGGGCAAACAGATACCGTTTGTGTGAGCGATATAGAGTTAATTGGGCCCATTGACACCATATATAATGCTTGTCCTGATGAAACCTTTGCTTCCTTTGAAGTACTGACAGATACGACTTGTGTGGTCTTTACTGGTTTGATACCAGGTAATGAGACCGCTTGTATTGTCTATTGTGACTCTTTGGGGATTTGTGATACCACTTATGCCATCATTACTGTTGATCAATCTGACGATGTCGTTATAGATACCATTCCCGTTGGAGCAGTCGTGACCTACTGTATAGACACCTCCTTATTGGATCTTGTCGGTCCAGTGACCTCCATCCAAAATGTCTGTGATAGTCTGTCAGATGGTAATGTCAACTTCTTTATTGATAGTTCTGACCTGTGTGTCACC
>JBCBDH010001028.1:0-1724 GCA_038529855.1 Bacteroidota bacterium
TCTTGATTGAGGAAGCCCCAGTGATTTTTCTATTTTATGATGAAACGGCTTTATTTGCCCAAAAGGACATCCATGACCTCAGTGAAAATGCACTGAACTTACTGACTTTAAGACGCGTACAGGAAAAGTAAAAGCTAAAAAACAAGTAATTTATCTCTGTAATGCAAGGTCCCATCCGCAGACTGTACTTGAATGAAATAGACACCTGGTGCCCATCCGCTCAGATCAATTTGCTCTTGGATACGATGCTGCTTATTGGCTACAAACCGCTTAGTAAAGACCCTCTTTTGTTGTGCATCATAGATGTGTAGGCTGTAGTTCTCTTCAACAGGGGAATCAAGCTGTAGGGTAGCACTGGAATGAGCTGGATTTGGAAAAAGGTGAAAAGGACTTGCTGTGGTGTTCATCAATGGGGGAGAAGCAAAGTTTAAGGCGACCTCCCGTTCTAATCCTCTGAGCTGAAAGGCTTTGCCTGGCGTGTAGGCTGAATTGAGCTGTAGCCATTGGGATAAAGGTCCACTTTGTAAAGCTTTAAAAGAAATCTCAAATAAAAGTCCTTGATTGGGGATTGGTTTATTTTCCCAATCATTCCAGCTAAAGGTCAGCACTCCTCTAGATTGATAGCGATGGCCAAAATTTCCAGCATCAATGGCCAGAAGACTGGATTGGGTTTGAATCGCTTGATCCGCTAGGGCAATAGCGGAAGGATCAAAAGACAAACTCATTTGAAGGGCCACCAATTCCTCTTCATCTTGGCAGCGAATGGCAACTTGGTAGTCCTGTCCCGCCACCAAATCCAGTTCTTCCACTTCCAACCAAAATGGCGAAGCACTTCTATCCTCACTAGCTAGCAACTCCTGTCCATTCGCAGAGCCATTGACATCCCCCATCTTAATTCCCACAAAATCCAGGTCATTTCTATCTTGTTCCAAACTGCCAATGGCGATATGCTCTGGAAAAGCTTCCATCAATGGATCATCAGAAAATACATGACTACTGGGCACAAAACGCCAGGAAGGAACATCCGTAAATACCGTATCAATCAACAAGATCAATTTGCGAAGTTGTATAAGATCAAAAGTCGTAATCTTACCAGAAAGGTTGACATCTGCGGCAATTTCTTTATAAGGGGAATCCAATTGTTCAATTCCCAAAATATGCCTAGAGGCCAATACAATATCAAAAGCACTAATGCCATTGTCGTGATTGACATCCTTTTCTGGCGCGATATTAATGGTCGAACTTGCTGGAATCCCTCCAATCGAATAATTCCCCCCTGCATTGCTCATCACTGGCGCAATTCCACCTTCAAGATCAATCGCTGCTTCCGCCACTGCCTGCCCTGTAATCGACAGAATTTGTCCTCCAATCTGGTAAAAAACCTCATTGGAAGGCTTCACTGCTCCCGTCGCTTCAATCGCCGCATCCAAAGCCGCAATCGTTGCCGCATTAGACCCCCCCGCCACATCAAACTGCACCGTCCCATCTGGCGCAATCACCACAAAAGTAGGCGTCCCGAAAAAAGGACCAAACTCATCATTGACATAAGGCTGCACGGCGGTCAAACTTCCCCCATCCTGTCCCGCACCTGGATAGCTCAAATTGTGTCTATCCTTATAATCCGTCACATCCGAATTGTCATCAAAACTCATATTACTGAGGCTAAAAAACTCTACATCCCCTTCACCCGCTCCCCAATCCTGATACAGGACCTCCGTATCCTC
>JBCBDH010001029.1:0-1722 GCA_038529855.1 Bacteroidota bacterium
CAGTCATTATAGCGCTTCTGTCCTGAAAGCAAACTCCCAGACTGAAAATGATGACTGGTCGAGTTTTTTGAATGATCATCCTGATAGATTAAAATAAGATTTAGGAGCCTTGCAAAACCTGTTCTGGTATTTTTTCTTCGATCAATTGTATGGTAAAGGTGGTTAGGCCATCGGCTGTTGTTTCCAACATAAAGTCAAAATGGTGATTGCTCAATATTTCTCGAGTAAGGGTCAGGCCAATACCTTGTGCATCTTTTTTGGTACTAAAGAAGGGACTAAATAATCCAGGATAAACCTCGTTGGAAATACCTGATCCATTATCGATGATCTTTAGGGAAAGGGGATTTTGGTGGACTTGGACCTGGATCAGCCCCTTTTTCTCAATTGCCTCAATGGCGTTTTTGATGATGTTGATCAATACTTGTTCGATCTGTTGGATGTCTATTCTTACCCATATGGGGACAGTGGGAAGTTGTAGTTGAAATTCGATGTCCTTTTCTCGGGTTTCAAACTTCATAAACTGGACTACCTTCTGGATCAATTGCGTCACATTGGTGAGACTTAAATTAGGGAGCGGTAAGCGAACGACGGTTGCGAAGTTTTTCATAAACTGATTCAGCTGTTCGTTGCGATCTATGGCAACTTGGAGGACTTCAGTCATTTCATCAGCCGCTTCCAAGGGGAGGTGTTGTCGATAAAACTTTAGGGAATCCAATATAGAATTGATGGGACCAACAGAGTTATTGACTTCATGCGCCATCATCTGAATGACCTTGCTGTAGGCTTTCCGCTCAATCTCCAACTTTTCATTAGTCAGTTTTTCCAAAATCAGAAAGTAATTGGGGAAGCCTTGATTGATAAAATGAGCCTTGTGGCATTTAAAGGTTTCTACTCCAGTGATGCTTACGGTACGAGAAGTGCCATTGGGTATTTGGGCCAAGGCTTTTAATAGGGGATGATCGATCTCTTCTAATTGCAAGCCCATTAAATCCTGCTCTGTTCTTCCAATAAATCGAAGCGCCGTTGGATTACAGCGAGCTATTTTTCCATCCAAATTGAGGATGATGACACCAGAAGGCAAAGATTGAATCAGCTTTTCCAAAAAGAAGTGCTGTCTTACATTTTCTGTCCGTTCTCTTCTCAACTGATCAATCATCCTGTTGTAAGTATCGATCAATTGGTCCATTTCTGGCTGCCCAGTCTGCTCAAACTTTACATTAAAATCGCCATCCATTATGGCATTAGTACCAGTAGAAATAAGCTTAATTGGCGAAATCAAGGAGTAGAACAACTTATAGGAGTAATACAGCGAACACAAAACGATAAACTCAGCGGCTATAAAGGCCAGCTTGTTTTGACTAAAAATCCAAAAAGTCGGAAGAATGGCCATGAGATGGACCAGAGCGATAAACATGAAATATTTGGTACGTAGGCTCATAATTGATTATTTGGATAGGCCCAATAGCCCTTTAAAAAGGGATTTTATATTTTTCCAAACGGCGATAGAGTGCATTTCGATTGAGTCCCAGTGCGTTGGCCACCTTGGCTACATTATTTTGATGGTATTTCATCGCTTTTACGATCATACTGCGCTCTATTTCATCCAGCGTCATACTTCCCACCTGTGGCAGATCCATCGCCTCTGCCTTAGTAACTTGTTGTCCCAAATGCATTTCAAAATCGCCAGGTTCCAGTTGGGTGTGTGGTGTAATCAGTACCGTT
>JBCBDH010001030.1:0-1718 GCA_038529855.1 Bacteroidota bacterium
GTCCGACAATTGCGGGAAGGGTCAGTCTGATAATAAGCGCTGCCTTTATTTTAAAGTGCTAATGGCGATGGGGAAGTCACAATTACGGAAAGGCCAGTATAAGGCATTTTCTAATTGCGAAGTACCAGGCTTTTAAGGTCACGGTATTAATTATCCAAGAGGGAGGAAGTGGCCTTCTTAATATGGTCAAAAAGAAAGCTTCTATTTTCTATTGCTTAATCAACTTCCGCATTTCAACGGCTTCTCCCTGACGGATCGCAATAAGGTACATCCCGCTGGCTAAATCCGCCATAGAAAAGCGAATAGGGCTGCGGCCTTGTGGAAAGGTTTGAGCGGCCAGGATTTTCAGGTGTTGCCCTGTTGAGTTAATTAATTCGATTTGGGTATAAGCAGATTGGGGTAATTGAAGGTCTATTTGTACCCATTCATTAGCAGGGTTGGGGTAAATTTGGATAGCGGTTGGCTCTCTGAGTTCGGTATTGGAAACCGTCAATTCAGAAGCATAGAAGGGGACCATTTTTCCAAATCCATAATTATGATCATCCCAAATAATGCCAGCATCGCTATGCAGTTTGATGGCGCCATATACAGGTGTACCAATGCCCACATCTCCATTCAAAAGCCCATCGCCATAAGTATCCCAAACTTCAAACTCATAACAGGTCTCCTCATACAGTTCAAAAGCATAGGAATAGGCGGAATTAGGTTTCATCTGTGGTTCATCGTCAGAATGATAAAGAGTCTGCCCCTGTTCATCGCGGAGCTCCCAGGAAATTTCTTCTGGCCAGGAGTCAGTGTGAATCTCCAGCCTTAATTGCATTAGTGATTTGGGGGCGCGAAAGATAATGCTGTCTAGTTGATCACGGGTACCGGATTCATCGGGGTAGCCATTGGGTTGTAGGGCTGTAAAAGAAAAATGGGCACTTTCTTCCAAAGTAACGGATGGCAATATGGCGACTGTCGACTGAAAAGGTCCTAGAAACCCGTTCCAGGTTTGGGTATTGATGAGCTCGCCGTGGTTTTTGAATTCAATGATGCAGGATTCAAGCATCTGGTTACCATCATTTTGTAAAATGATGCGAGGCTGCACGACTTTGCTTTCGCAAAATAAATCTTCATCTCCATCAAAATCATAAGCCAGGACGGATACATTATGATCTCCCATAGGACTAGCACAATCGCTTATGCAGTTGTACAGCACCTCTGTCGTTTGCTTATCTACTTCAAAAATGCGTTTGTCAGGGCAAATTTTATAGATAGTAGGCCAGTAGGAGATTCCGTATTCATTGGTAATACTGTAATCGTCAATGATAGGGTAGCGAGTATTGGTCAGCCAGTTTCCCCAGGTATTGGGGCCTGTGCCGTGAATATCGTCTTCACTGGTCGTGATATCTCCTTCGATCATAAAAACCATCAATTCATCGGTTCCCTCAGGACCGTATTGATCGTATAGATTATTGAGGTGATTGCTATTGTGATAAGTCCAGCAGGGAGGGCACCAAGTAGCTGTAAAATCTAGAAAGACGGTTTTTCCACTATTCAGATAGTCGTATAGACGATGTTCTTTTCCATCCAGATCGGTCAGGGTCCAATCTGGCGCCAGGCTGTTATCGGGGAGTTGAGCTGAAAGGGAAGTAACAGCAAACAGGCAGTAAGATAGAAGAAGAGCGATAGAACGCCTCATAGATAGTTGATTAATCAAGAGTTGTACCTCAATG
>JBCBDH010001031.1:0-1718 GCA_038529855.1 Bacteroidota bacterium
TTTAACATCCTTGATGCAAGCGCATAGTTGAGCCGGCCTGACACCCATTTGGGGTGAAGACGGTCGGCGCTATCGCGCGAAGCCGCACTGCAATCAACAAACAAATCAAATTAACCCGCTCATCCAGCGAATAAAACTGCTGTACGTAGAAGCAGGTAATGAAATGTACTTTGAGGCCTTGATTGACATAGTAGTTAGCTAGGACAACAAGTTCTCGTTGGATTCCTCCTACTTTCAAAGAGGGTGAAATGATGCAGATTTCTTGAATGCTCTTTGCGGGCATAAACACTTACTAACTGACCTTTCGCAATCGAAAGATTTGGATAATTGAAAAAATATGCTTGGGTTGTTACATTGCAGTTCAAAGGAACGGCCAATGAAAGACCCAAAATTACTTGACTTGTATTCGGACTACCTGCTGGCGTCGTTTCGTATGGCGACGGCGACGGGATTATCCGAGTTAACTGATCAGGCTTTGAGCCACGATAAGATCAGTCGTTTTTTAGGACAAGAGGAGTTTACCTCCAAAGATTATTGGCGTTGTATCAAGCCCTTGGTTCGTAAAGTGGAGCATGGCGATGCGATTATCAAAATTGATGACACTATCGAAGAAAAGCCCCACAGCACGGAAAATGAAGTGATCTGCTGGCACTGGGATCATTCCAAGAAGCCAAAGGCGGGGTTGACAAAAGGAATCAACATCCTCAATTTTCTTTATCACAGTCCGCTAGGCATTGAGATTCCGGTGACTTATGAGATCATACGTAAAACGGAAGAATACGTAGATGTCAAAAGCGGCAAAGTCAAAAAGCGAAGTCCACGCAGCAAGAACGAAATGGTGCGCGACCAGCTTTTTGTCTTACACAAGTACAACCGAGTTCCCTTCCGCTATGTGGTGTGAGACACTTGGTTTTCCTCGAAGCAGACCTTTGATTTTGTTCACCGCTCCTTGGAAAAACACTTTATCGGTGCCCTGAAGAGTAACCGTAAGGCTGCTCTCAGTTTGGAAGATAAGTTGGAAGGTAAATTCCATCGAATCGACGGCTTAGAGTTACAAGCAGGCCAAGCCATTACTGTTTACATCAAAGGACTGAACTATCCAGTTCAATTGATTAAGCAGGTCTTCATTAACAAAGACGGCTCTTCAGGGGACTTGTACCTAGTGACCAACGACTTGGATTTAGATGCTCCAACCATCTGTACGACCTATGATAAAAGGTGGGGAGTAGAGGTATTCCACAAATCACTCAAGCAAAACGTCGGCCTGGAAAAGTCGCCTACTAAGCATGAGATTTCTCAGTGTAACCATGTTTTTGCCGCCATGGTAAGCTGGACCAAATTGGAATTGCTGTCCTTAAAAGAGCAATCCAATCACTTTGCCCTAAAAAACAAATTGTATGTCAAAGCCCTGCGAGCGGCCTTCGATGAGTTGCAGAGCCTTAAAGGCTATATCAGCAAAATCGGCCAGGCCAATCTGAGTCATACCCCTCTTTTGAGGTAAGGCTTTATGTTCAAGTATGATGAGCTAGGAAATAGTGCTTGCCACTAAATGTAGTTGTTATGACTAATCCTCAACGTACTGTTATTTTTTATTCAAATCAAAGTCTTTCGCTTGCGAAAGGTCAGTAACTAACCTTTAGCGCCAAGAAGGAACGAAAAACGGAAGGGCTGTACACATTGAGGTGGTTACCACAAGGCCCGGTGGGTGGGACTCCTCC
>JBCBDH010001032.1:0-1686 GCA_038529855.1 Bacteroidota bacterium
GTTGAGAGCCGCAAGAGGCTTGTTGACCCGCGAACGTACTTCGGTTGTTTTTTGTGGATAAAGCCGATACTGTTGAGCGAGCTCTTGAAATCTCAGTCCCTCAATATAGGGAAGAATCACGCAGAAGCGCCCCTGTTTTCTCAACAAGCCTCTTGCGGCTCTCAACAAATCGCCATGCGGCATTTTAACGGCATGGCGCACCATACTCCTTCTTTCGTCTTCCGCAAATGTCCCACCGCTGAAGAAAGGGGGATTGCTGATGATAAGGTCATATCGCTGCTCTGTTTGACGAGCATAATCTTGGATGGAGGAGTGAAAAGCTTCCAGGCGATTTGCCCAAGGGGCTCCGTTCATATTCTCCCTTGCCTCTTCAAATGCCGCTTGATCTATTTCTATACCGTGGATGAATGCCTCCTCTATTCTTTGTCCCAGCATAATGGCAATTACGCCAGTGCCCGTCCCAATATCCAAGACATTCCGAACGGTATCCACGGCGGCCCAAGCCCCGAGCAGTACACCATCCGTACCAATTTTCATCGCACATTTTTCCTGCTTCAGTTCAAATTGCTTAAAGCGAAAGCTGCTTTCTCGCTCAGGAACGGTCTTTAGAGCCATTAGTATTTGATATTTGATAGATAGAATCTATTCTTGATGTCAATAAACAATGAAATAGCTGTTGGTATCAAATTGTTTACAAGTTCTTATTTATTGACATTTCGATGGCAAAAATACAAAGCCTTTAGACATACCGCTAATTTTTATATGATCCATTTTTCGGTTAAGTCCAGATGAGCCACTATTTCTACCCAAGGATTTGGTACTTTTATCAAAATTATTCTCTCAATCTATTGAAATTCCTATATCTAGCTAGTAATTTGGACCAAAAGGGTATCATAGCAACATTTTCGATTCAATAAAGCTGTTTCTTGTATGAATGAGACTACGACCAATACTTCCTTTATACAAAGACTATGGGAAAGTAGTTTTTTGAAAATATTGATTTCCTATGTTCTGGGCTCTTTAGGCTTAATCCAATTTATTGATTGGCTTTCTCAGCGCTATGCTTTTTCGCCAATATGGGCAGATGTGGCTTTTGTCTTTTTGATTGCCTTACTTCCAAGTGTGTTCTTATTTACTTACTTTGATGACCGAGCCAATGACAAAGGCAAACACCTCGTCGAACAAAGATTCATCCCCGCCAATTTGCTACTGGCTATCGCCTTAATCGCCTTTTTATTTTATGGTAAAGAGCTGGGGGCAAGAGCTGAAAAGGTAAGTGTGATTAATGAGGATGGAGAGTCCATAGAACGCATGGTTCCCAAACTGAATTTTACCCATCGAATGGTCATTTTTCCCCTAAAGGCTAAAAATAAGGCAAATAAAGAGGAAGATTGGCTGCTCATGGGGCTTCCCACGCTGATTTCCAAAGATATTGAACAGGATGATCGAATATTTAGCTTTGATACCTATGATTTGAAATACGAGTACGAAGCGCATGGGCATCAAATTGATGATCCCATCTCCTTTTCTACCCAAAGAAAAATTGCCCTCGACTTTCTGGCCGATTACTTTATCAGTGGTACTTTTGATAAGGTAGGAGAAGAATACCGTTTGGATTTTAAGGTAAGCAGCGCTGAGGACGGCAGCGAATTTTTAAAAGCCAGCTATGCGGACACTGATATATAC
>JBCBDH010001033.1:0-1668 GCA_038529855.1 Bacteroidota bacterium
AATAAATGGAGCTGGAATCTGGGGTCGCTTTGATGTAAAACACCCCAGGTAGAATATCATTAAACAAATAGCTGCCATCAGCTTGTAGGGGCTGCGTGGCAAATACCTCCAGGGAGTCTGTCAGTACATTGCGCTCTAAAATCGCTACTTCTCCTTTGTCCAGCCGCGTAGAATCATTGATCAAGACTTGCCCAGTCACCTCATAGCTTTGACTAGCGGCAGGAGAGATGACAATAAAGGTAAATTCGCGATGGCTTTGACTGATCATTTCCTGATTTCGGTATTCTTCTATGGTGTAGGCGATTTGAAAGGTGCCTAAAAAGCTGGGAATGGCCTCCATTTGCCCCGTTTGGGGATCAATAGTCAGTGGATAATTTCCGCCTAGCATATTGTCTGTGCTGTAAGTGGGTAGCACAAAGTTGACTGGATCATAAGGGGGTGGGAAAGGAGGCTGTGGCATGGGCATATCAACCGTACCACCTGCAAAGGGCGTATTGAGTTTGTAAACGAGTGAATCACCATCAGGGTCTGCTGCGGAGGCATCATATATAAAAGGCGTATTGACGAATACCGCAAAGGGAAAATCGCTATTGAATTGAGGGGCGGAATTGCTTATCGTACTGGGGATATGTGCGGTAAAGGTCATACCTGTGGCTAGGGGATTGACCAAATTGGTAACCTGAGCAGCGCGGCAGCAGCGCTGATAGGCCAGGGTATAGCCTCCTGGAATAGGTGGCAAGCTCAAAATGGTATCGTAAACGGCTTTGTGTACACAAACCTGGGGCGGAAAAATACAAACGCTATTGGGCACATTGAGTGAAAGCGTATCGTCCATCCAATCAAAAACCAGAGAGTGGTTATCAATCAGATTGTTATCCTGGTCAAATACCCCTAGTGCAGCGGGTGTATCAAAAAAGGCTGCGGGATTTCCACCAAAACAATCGCGAAGGACCTCTAACTGGATGCGATAATCGTCTCCGCCAAGGTATTCGTAGGTGATGCTGCCACCAATGATGTGGGTAGCTTGAAGGCTGGAAAGTAGGCTTAATGCCAAAACAAGGGAAAACAAGTATTTCATAGATTATAACTTTTTGTTGCGGCGATCAGCTTATTGAACAAAGTTAGGTCTTTTTTAATTAAGATTACTTAAAATAAGGTGGTTTGGGCTGCTGCTCAAGCCTTGTATGACCTGAAGTAATAGTAGGAAGCGGATTGTCTTTAGCAATCAATCATTTTTGTTAGTTCAGGTGTAAAATTACTGTACAAATTTGTCTCCATAATGGAATTGAGCAATCTTGAATGCTTACTGAGTTTATCCACTTCCTGGGCCTTGTTTGGTTTGATCTGGACCATTCAATTATCGCATTACCCCTCCTTTAGCTATATTGATATTCAGCAGTTTAACGATTTTCACGGTCATCATACCCGTTCGATTACTTTGATTGTGATGCCTTTGATGTTGTTGGAATTGGGCTTATCTATTTGGATGGCCAGAAGTTTTGATATGCTATGGTTGATTCCATTGATTATGGTGATTTTGATTTGGGCCAGCACTTTCTTTATTCAAATCCCCCTACACAACCAACTGGCCAGCGGCAAGGATATGGCGGCCATCAAACAGCTTGTGCAGACCAATTGGATCGTCCTGATCCAATTGGTCTGCACAAG
>JBCBDH010001034.1:0-1667 GCA_038529855.1 Bacteroidota bacterium
GCCTGGCTCAAAGGCACACAGGTCAGCATTTTATACCCCTGAGCCTTGAGCTGAATTTAGAGGAAGGAGTGACCTGTAATGGAAAGAGTGATGGTATTGCAGTTGCAGAGGTCCAAGGGGGAAATGGCCATTATACTTACAGTTGGGATAATGGCGAGCAGGGGCCAGTGGCTATGGCTTTGAATGCAGGATGGCATACCGTGACGGTAAGCGATTTAAATGGCTGTGCTATAGAAGCCGAAATTGACATTCCAGAACCCAGTCCTTTGAATGCCATCATCGAAACAGCACCTTCTGCGATTTATCAGCCCAATGGTCAGGTCAGCGTTAATGCCACTGGTGGAAGTAGTCCTTATGAATACCATTGGAGTGTCAATGCGCCTCAATCAGATAATGTAGTGACAGATTTACCCCAGGGAAACTATGAAGTAACTATTGTAGATGCCAATAGATGTAAATTAGTAGAAAATGCAGAAGTAGACTTTATCAGTAGCACAATGGAGCCAAAGGGAGTCGTCGTGGAGCACTTTTCGGCTTTCCCAAATCCCACTGCAGGAGCCTTTCAGCTTGATTTGCAATTGGCTGTAGCTCAGCGGGTTCGCATTTCACTATACAGCAGCAATGGCCAGCGATTGCTCAATATGGATGTTGGGACGACTCAAAACCTTGTCGAACAACTGGATTTATCCGCTCATCCAGCAGGCTTCTACTTTCTGGAGATTCAAACTGGAGAGCGCCTACTAAAAGAGAAGATATTGTTAATGAAATAATAAGTAGTGGAGTAAATGGAAAACCCTTTCCAATACTCCGCTTAGAAGTGAAGTAGTATTCTTTTTATTTAAGCGGGGACGATCAGTAATGGTGGTCCCCTTTTTATTGTTGCAAAAAGGGCCAGAACAGCCACAAATGGAATGGATTTTGAGGAAAAAAGAATAACTCAGACCTATAAATCAGTTTAATTAACTGAAAGTTAGCACAAAATGAAAAAATTAGGATGTATTCTCCTTATAGATGATGATGCTCCCACTAATGTATATCATCGCATCATCATAGAAGAAGGAAATTTCACGGATAAGATTATTGTTAAAACCAATGGTGAGGAAGCGCTGGAATACCTAAAAAGCCCTTTTAGTGATAGCCATCCAAGACCTGATCTGGTTTTTTTAGATATCAATATGCCGCGAATGAATGGTTGGGAGTTTTTGGAAGCTTATCGCCAATTGGATGAGCATCAAAAAGCACTGAATGTCATTGTCATGCTTTCCACTTCTGCGCATTATAGCGACCTCGAAAGAGCGGAAAAGAACCCCGATATCAAAGAATACCGAGGCAAACCGCTTAATGAAGATATGCTAGAGGAAATTATTTCTCGATACTGGCCAGAAGGAATGACCATCTGAAAAGCTTATTCCGCTTCTAGCGCCATGGCCAACTCATCGGTCATCTCTAAGTTGTGAAAAACGACATTAACATCGTCATCGTCCTCTAAAGATTCAATCAAGGTGAGGGCCTTCTTTGCGGTATCCAAATCTACTTTACTGGTATTGAGCGGAATCCTTTCGAGATTGGCACTCTTAGGTTCAATACCCATGTCTTCTAATTTTTTTTGGCAATATGCAAAAGAAATTAGAAGACATGGGTATTGGCACTCTTAGGTTCAATACCCA
>JBCBDH010001035.1:0-1662 GCA_038529855.1 Bacteroidota bacterium
AAAAATATCGGGCTAAAGGCTTCTTTATCAATCTTACAAAAATAGGGAAATCAAGAGAAAGCCCGAAGCTAAGCAATATATTGTAGTTTTTTATCAAATATCGTATTTTTGGCATTCGCTCAAAGACCCGAGCTGCTAATAGCAGGGCATAGCGTCGTACATAATACAATAAGATGGATAAAGCAAAAAAGTTCGTTTGTATACACGGTCATTTTTATCAGCCCCCTAGAGAAAATGCTTGGTTGGAAGTAGTGGAACTACAAGATTCTGCGATGCCCTTTCACGATTGGAATGAACGCATCAATTTTGAATGTTATGCCCCCAATACGGCTGCCCGTATCCTGGATGATCAAAAGAACATTGTTAAGATCATCAATAACTATGGGTACATTAGTTTCAACTTTGGCCCTACCCTCCTATCCTGGATGGAAAAAGCGGACCCCGAAACGTATGCGGCTATTTTGGATGCTGATAAAGACAGCCAGAGTCGTTTTGGGCAGCACGGCTCCGCCATCGCTCAAGCTCACAGCCATTTAATCCTTCCCCTCGCCAATGAACGGGATAAGCAGACACAGATACATTGGGGCATCAAGGATTTTGAGCATCGCTTTGACCGTTTGCCAGAGGGAATGTGGCTGGCCGAGACAGCAGCAGATTCAGCGACTTTGGAGGCCCTTGTCGATCATGGCATCAAATATACCATTCTTGCGCCCAGACAGGCCAAAGCCTTCCGAAAGATTGGGGAAGACAAATGGAGCAATATCCATAATGAACAATTTGATACGCGACGCCCCTATTCCTGCCGCCTGCCTTCTGGAAGGTCTATTGCCCTTTTCTTTTACGACGGCGATGTTGCACAAGGCGTCGCTTTCAAAGGTTTACTCAATAATGGGCGAGATTTTGCCAATCACATCAACAGTCGTTTTGACCAAAATGAGGAAGTCCAATTGGTCAATGTCGCTACTGATGGAGAAAGTTATGGCCATCACCATCGCTACGGAGAAATGGCGCTGGCTGCTTGTTTAAATCATTTGCAAAGCCAGGATAAGGTCTCTATTACCAATTATGGAGAATTTCTGGAGCGCTTCCCGCCAAGCTATGAGATGCAAATTCACGAAAAGAGCTCTTGGAGTTGTGCGCATGGTGTGGAGCGCTGGCGGTCCAATTGTGGTTGTCAATCAGGGGGAAAGCCTGGGTGGGATCAATCTTGGCGAGGCCCCTTGAGGGAGGCGCTGGATTGGCTTAGGGAAGAGTTGATCAAAGTATATGAAAAAGAAGCCAAGCTCCTACTCAAAAATCCGTGGGGAGCCAGAGACGATTTTATCCAGCTATTATTGGATCGATCAGAGGAAAATGTAAGGGCCTTTACCGAACAGCATCTCAAAAAAAAGGGGACCAAAGCCCATAAGATAAAGATGTTGCGATTGCTTGAAATGCAGCGCAATGCTATGTTGATGTATACGAGCTGTGGCTGGTTTTTTGATGAAGTTTCAGGTATAGAGACCAATCAAATCTTGCAGTATGCCCTGCGGGCTATTGATTATGCCGAACAGGTATCTGGAAAGCGATTGCATGAGGAATTTGTGACTCGACTGGAGAAAACACCTAGCAATGTATTTGTAAATGCAGCAGGTATGACATTTTCCAAATAGCTCTCTGCTG
>JBCBDH010001036.1:0-1659 GCA_038529855.1 Bacteroidota bacterium
CTAACGATCAACATTACTACGCTACCCCTCAAACCCTCTCCCAAATTTTTCTAGATATTGAACAAGATTATGAGGCAGCTTGGATCGCACATGGGATCGATAAAATAGCTGTCTTCGAATTTATCGACGGGGTATCTATCCATAATCCCTACAGCAAAAACTGTTTGGCCGTCAGGATGAACCATCTTCAGGGCTTTCAGCAAATCACCTTTGAGTTTATCGGTAAGAAGACAGGAGAGTTCATGAAGGTGAATGCCTACGACCCGATGACAGATGTCTCAACGACACAGGTGACTGATGATCCTTCGATTACCATGACCGGACTCACAGAACGGTATTACGTTTTTATCTTCCGCAAAGAATGTGGTTTTTCGAAAAGTGGAATGTACATCATCATCGTCGATATGGATCGCATCCTCAAAGGACCCGAGCCCATCCACAGCGAAGCTACCAATCTATCCCTTAGCTTTGATACAAAGCATGATCAAGCCATCCAATTACAAACCTTTCCCAATCCATTCATTCAGCAGGCCACGATTCAGTTTGAACTTTCGGAAGAAAGCCAGGTATCTGTCCAAATCATGGACCTTGCCCATTCTCGCCCAGTGGCTATTTTAATGGAGCAAATGCAATTACAGGCTGGACAACATGTGCTGGATGTCGATCTGGAAGACTTACCAGCGGGTATGTATACCTGTGTCGTTCAGATCGGAGATCAGCTTGTCGTGCATCGAATGGTGAAGTTGGAATAAAACAACAATAAGATCGGCAACTAAATCAGGGTTTACTTTTTTGAGTAAACCCTTGTTTATTTGTAGGACATTCGACATTATTGTCTATCTAACTAATCAAAAATAAGCAATCGTGAATCTTCATCAGGTATTACCCACTCAGGAACAAATGGCCGCTTTGATGGCTTATCCCAAAGACCAGCCCATCGTTATGGCCAACATCATCAAATTCAAAGATCAGGTTGAAGGCCGTGAGGAAAGTGGGCGAGCAGCCTATGCGCGTTATACGCAAAATGTGCTGCCTTTACTTCAAAAGGCAGCTGCACGGGTATTGTGGAAAGGCGACGTTGCGTATACACTGGTCGGTGACTCTGATGATCAGCCAGATATATTGTTTTTAGTAGAATATCCTAGTGTTGATCATTTTTTGTTGATGGTGCAGAGTGAAGCCTATCGAGAAATTGCCCGCGATCGAACCATTGCCCTATCCTATGGTGGCTTACTGGCTTGCCAAGCTTCAAAGGGGCCTTTCTAGCGTTTGGTAAAAACCGAAAGTCTGTGTTGATCGTAAATAGTAAAAAGAACGCTTATTTCTTGATCAAAAAATTAATCTTATGCGTCTCGTCTATCTTTTTTTAACCATTGGCTTGATTCATTTAGTTGCTTGTTCTACAGAATCTACCTCTGGCGCTCCAATTGCCAAAGCCAGTTTTGATGGCCCAGTGGAAAGCAAGGAAGAAGCTGCGGTAAAAGCGGCCATACTCGATTATGTAGAGGGTATTTATGAAGCAGACTCTACTCGTATAGAACGCAGTGTTCATCCAGAATTGAGAAAGAGAGGTTATTGGTTTAATACCAAATTGTCGCGGTAAGCTTTCTCTTTGGTATTAAACCAATAACCTCTCTTTCTCAATTCTGGATGAACACT
>JBCBDH010001037.1:0-1652 GCA_038529855.1 Bacteroidota bacterium
CTTTGAAAGATGTTCCCCTGGTAAAAATTGCCATCCAGGTAAATGTGCATTTCAAAGTGGAACAATCGCAATTGGGCCTTTGGTTGCAGATGGCCAAACGATCCATCAAATCACCTTTACTGATGCGGAGACTGATCAGTGTTTTGAGGAAATCGTAACTGAGCCAGTGACTTGTAGCAATAATTGCTTGATTGAAATTGGGGAATACGAAATATTGGAATGTGGCGCTGGCCAATTTTACCTGGCCATCGAATACGAATACCTCAATCCAGTAAGTGAGCTAGAGGTTTATGCTAATAATCAGCTGACTCCTTGGTCCGTTTTCCCAAATAATAGCCTACTGATTGGCCCTTTGACTGGTGACGGATCAACCGAATATGAAATACTACTTACAGATGCTGAAGCGGACAATTGCTTTGATAGCCTCTACCTAGCACCTGTTGATTGCATTGGCGACTGTGAGATATATAATGTCAATGCCCTTCCTCTCCCCTGTAATGCACAAGGTGAATACTATGTCCAACTGCGTTTTGGCAATAATAATCCTGGTGGCTCTGGCTTTATGGTCGTGGGCGATGGGGTATTTTATGGTTTGTTTGACTACAACCAGTTGCCGCTTACGCTAGGTCCATTTTCTAGTGGAGGGCCCAATTTAGAATTCAATGTTTTTGACGTAGAAAATCCAATGTGTATAGGCTTTGTCGAAATCGAATCTCAGGTGTGCGATGAAGATTGCGAACTAGCCAATTTACATGTTGACTTTGTGGAATGCGACGGCCAAATCGCTGTGTACGAACTCGATGTGGAGTACAATCAAGCTGTGAGTGATTCTTTTCAGCTTTATTATAACAATACTCCCTGGCAGGTACGTGCTTACAGCGATTTGCCCATTCTCATTGGTGCCAATCCCAATCAGGTGGGTACCGTATTTAATGTGGGACTTTGCGATTTGGAATACCCCAATTGCTGTATTTTTGCTGATGTTGAGTTAGCAGATAGTTGTACGATTGATCCGCCTTGCGAGATTAGCGACTTGACGGTAGAAGCGGGACTTTGTAATGATTTGACCATTGAAGCCTTAATTGATTTTAACGTCACGCAGCCTGTCAGTGATAGCTTTGTGGTCTTTATCAATAATCAGCTTTATGGCACCTATCCCTACAGCCAAAGACCGCTGGTGGTCGGTCCCCTCCCCGCTATTGGCCCAACGGTTTATGAATTTATCGTTTGTGATGCAGAAGATGAGACTTGTATAGGGCGCTATATCCTGGAAGTCAACTGTGTCAGTGATTGCCGTATCAACCAGCTCCTGGTCGAACCGCACAGCTGTGATAATGGCTTCTTTATTTTCGATATTGACGTAAGTGCTCAAAATACCAGCGACTCTATTCAAATCTTGATCAATAATGAAATCATAGGCGACTTTACCTACACGGACTTCCCCATTCAAGCTGGACCATTCCTTGGAGACGGACAGACCAATTGGTATATTGGTGCATTTGATCTCGAGTTTGATAATTGTTTCCTCGATACGCTTCTCCAACCCGTGGATTGCGATTTCAATCCCAATTGTGAAATTTTTGACCTTACAGTCGAAACCCTTGATTGCACCTCTGACTCCACCTACAATTTATTAATTGACTTTAACTACA
>JBCBDH010001038.1:0-1650 GCA_038529855.1 Bacteroidota bacterium
CTATTTATTGAACAAGCACTGGATCAATGTAAAAACTATCTGGCCTATGCCAGGGAGCAATTGGCTTACTATCGTTGAGTCGCCAAACAAAATTGCTTAACTTGTGGGATATGAACGAAATCCTCATCATTGGTGCTGGTGTCATTGGTTTAACGACTGCGGTTCGACTGCAAGAGGCGGGTTTTCAAGTGAGTATCATTAGCAAAACCCTACCAGAGCAAAGTACCTCTGCCAAAGCAGCAGCTATTTGGCTGCCCTTTGAGGTGGAACCAATGCAGCAAGTCAATGCCTGGAGCCTAAAAAGCTATCACCGTTTTGAAGCCCTGGCAGCACTTCCCGACAGTGGTATCCAAATGACGGATTTCCTGGTTCTATTAGGTGATAATGAGCTACCCAAATGGGCGGATGCCCTACCAGCGACTGCTCATCGAATGGCCCATCCATCTGAGTTACCTGAAGGCTATCTTCACGGGCGTCTTTGTCGGGTCCCTTTGATTGACACCCCTATTTATCTGCCTTATTTGCTCCAACAGTTTGCGCAAAATGGCGGAGAATTATATTTAGAAAGCATACAATCGCTGATGCCTCTATTTGCACCTGAGCGTTTGTTGATCAATTGTACGGGTTTGGGGGCAGCAGCCCTGACTGGCGATACCAGCCTCTACCCTATTGCAGGGCAGATTGTCAAGATCAAAGCCCAGGATTCCCCATGCATTGCCAATAATCTTCCTGGCGAATTGGCCTATGTCATTCCCCGTAAGGAAGGCATTATGCTGGGTGGGACAGCGGAGCGGGGCAATTACAGAGAGGAGCCCAAAGCAGAAGTCACTGCGGGAATCATTCAACGCTGCCGCAGCCTTGCCCCCCAACTTGATTATACAGAGCTGCTAGACATCCAAGTGGGTCTACGACCAGCTCGACCCACTATTCGGCTAGAGCTGGAAACGGACCGTCCGCTGATTCACAATTATGGTCATGGAGGCGGAGGCTTTACGGTTTCTTGGGGCTGTGCGGAATCGGTATTGGATTTGGTACATCAATTTATTCGTCAATAAGTGTCGCAATATGTTTTTACAATTCTTTTTTCTACTCAAGAGCAATGGGATTCCCGTTAGTTTACACGAATACTTGCATTTGATGGAGGCTTTGAAAAAGGAGGTCATTGGCTATCGAGTAGAAGATTTTTATGCTCTTTGCAAAACCATTTTTATCAAACAGGAAACCCAATTGGATCGTTTTGATCAGTTATTTGGGCAGTATTTCAAAGGCTTGGAAAGCATTACAGATGATGTACTGGCGGCCAAGATTCCCAAGGATTGGCTCGAAAAAGATTGGATTCGAAACTTGTCGGAAGAGGAGAAGGCGATGATCGAAAAGATGGGCGGTTTGGATGAATTGATGAAGCGTTTTCGCGAATTGATGGAAGAACAAAAGGAAAGACATCAAGGTGGGAATAAATGGATTGGCACGGGTGGCACCTCGCCTTTTGGGGCCCATGGCCAAAACCCAGAGGGCTTTCGGATGGGGCAGCAAGGCAGTGGGCAGCGCTCAGCCATCAAGGTTTGGGATCAGCGAGCTTTTAAAAATCTGGACGATAAGATCGAGCTCAATACCCGCAACATCAAGATGATATTAAAACGGCTTCGTCAC
>JBCBDH010001039.1:0-1648 GCA_038529855.1 Bacteroidota bacterium
ACTACCAAGAGTTCCCCTTCGCCATCACCCAAACCATCGAATCACACGGTGGGGAGTTCAAGTATTCTCCTAAAAATACGCCACATGTGGAGATAGATGGAAAAGTGATTACTGGGCAAAATCACCTTTCTTCTAAAGGGGTGGCGGAGGCCATTGTGGCGCAGTTGGAAAAGGAGTAAAGTGATTTCAAAAGACAGCAGTATTGTCTCTTGACTTCTCATTAAAAAGAGCTTAAGTTCATCTTTATGAAGCAGCTCCAAGTCAACAGCGATCCCAAAGTCAAAGCGGTCTTTGACCAGTACCCCGCTGTCGCTCGTAAAAAAATGAATCAACTTAGAACCCTCGTTTTGGAAACGGCAAGAGAGCTGGCAGAAGTGGAGACCCTGGAAGAAACCCTAAAGTGGGGAGAACCCAGCTATATCAGCAGGCACGGGAGTACGTTGAGAATGGATTGGAAGGCCAAAAAGCCCAATCAATATGCCATGTATTTTAGCTGTAGTAGTCAGTTGGTCCCTACCTTTCGTTTACTCTATCCTCAGCTTTTTGAATACGAAGGGAAACGGGCGATTGTCTTTTCTATGGACGCTGAGGTTCCCCATTTGGAGTTAAAGCGATGTATTGCAGCAGCTTTGATGTATCATAAAGTGAAGCAATTGCCCATGTTGGGGATGTAGGAGAGACCGCTGCGCTAAGAGCGTCAAGATCGTTTCGCGCTTTGCGCTTTACTGTGAGATCGCTGCGCTGCGAGAAGATATTTCCAGTAAGTATCTCGCCGTTTGGCGCAGCCAAAGCATCTCGCAGTCGCCACAAAGTGCGACGTTCTCGCAGCGCAGCGGTCTTATCCCCATCACTCATTAATCACTCATCGCATCCGCCCCAAGGATCTTTTCCGTCAGTTGGATGAGTTGTTCAATTTTCTCAGCATGATAGGCATGGACATGAGCATTGCCTAATTGACCACTGTCATTGTCATAATATTTACCCGTGATGCCCTCGTAATTGGGAGAAGTGGCTAGTTCGTGCAATATTTTGGCCCCTTTATCCGCTGAAGACCAGAATCGGCCATAGGCTTCTTTGACCATATTGGTATTGAGGAGGGAGCCAGGATTGACGGCGATGACGGATAGATCTGACCGCTTTTGGGCGAGGTAAAAACTCCACATGGTGAGCGCGAGTTTGCTTTGGGCATAGGCTTCGTTTTCAGAGGCTTTTTGTTGGCCCAGGAGGACGGCCTTGGATACAGGAGCTTGGGCGGCAGAGCTTAGGTTGATGACCCTGGGGCTTGTTCCTTTTTCGAGGAGGGGAAGGAGCTCGCGAGTGAGGATATAAGGAGCGAGGTAGTTAACGACCATTCGCAGGTCGAGACCTTGTTGGTTGACACGGGTTTTGCTTTTAAAAACTCCTGCGTTATTAATTAGTACATCGAGTTTGGGTAGTTGTTTGTGCATTTGCTTGGCCATCTCTTTGACGGCGTCCAGATCACTAAAATCAGCGGTAAAACCATTGATGTTAGGATGACTACTTATTTCCTTAATTTCTTGAATGACACTAGCTAGTTTTTGGAAATTTCTCCCGTGGAGATAGAGCTCATGGCCTTCTTTGGCTAGACGAATGGCGGCTAATTTTCCGATTCCATCCGTACTTCCTG
>JBCBDH010001040.1:0-1634 GCA_038529855.1 Bacteroidota bacterium
TATTCCAGTAGAAAAGCATAAAAATACATCCACATCTTGTGCATATTGAAAAAACAAATTAAATTTGCACTCGCTCGTCACTTAGTGGATGTATTTTTATGCTTTTCTACTGGAATAAACTAGGTAAAGACGAGCATTTACCTAGACTAAGCGCGTAGCTTAACCAAACAAAAAATTTTTTAGCTCAGAAAAAAATACAATTTTTACAATCTGAAACTTTTGATTAGACCTAGCCGTTATATCGACATCAAATCATATTAAATAAAACTAATTATTTATATGCTTTCCAGGGTACTTGCTGTTCCTTTTGTTTTGGGCCTGTTGCTCTGTGTATATTTAGCTTGGGAATCCGATGAAAGCTATGCAGCCTACATCATTCCACAAGCCCTATCATTGGTTGTTATTTACATTTTCCAACCGCAAATCGACTGGTGGTGGTACAATCGACGACCTCCCGAAGTCGATCATCAACTTCGCCAAATCCTCGATCGCTATTTGGCTTTCTATCAACGACTATCTGAAGGAAATAAAAAGCGCTTTCGGGAAAGAGTGGCCCTCTATGTCTTTGCCAATGACTTTATGGCTAAAGTATTTGACGAAGTACCAGAGGATATTAAAGGTATTATTGCTACCAATATCGTCCAATTGACTTTTGGACAATCCGATTATCGCATGGATACTTTTGAGCGCATAGTCGTCTACCCTCAACCTTTTCCATCTCCCCAATACCCCACGAAAAGACATGCCTCAGAAATATTTGAAGAAGATGGCGTCATTCTCTTTTCAGCAGAACAATTGATGGCGGGCACGCTAAATCCAAAGAAAAATTACAATATCGGCCTACACGAATATGCCAAAATATTCATCCTGACCCACCCAAAGATCAGCTTTCCAAAGTACGATGATTTTATCTGGGAAAAATTGGAAATGATAAGTGGCTTTTCACGGGAGTTTGTAGAAGCCTATATCGGACTGCCCGATGTCGACCCTTTACCAGTGAGCATGACCTATTTTATTTGCTTTCCGGTCAAATTCAAGGAAATTCTGCCCAATGCCTACCAGGATTTCGTCAAAATCCTCAATCTCAATCCTATCAACCAACACGACCCAGTTGTTGATAAAGACCTGCTAATCGAAGAACAAAAGCGAAGAAAAACTTACGCTTAATCACAACCAACCCAACAAATCCAAGGACAAATAGGCGATGTCTATCGTCGTAAAATCCGTTTGCTGTGTATCTCTGAGATAGGCCCTAAAATCTGGTAGCGGCAAAGTAAAGACTTCTATAAATTCAGACTGATCCAATTGCTGCTCTGCCACCCAATGGCAACCCGTAGCCAAGAGACAAATACGGGTTTCCGTATTATAAGCCCGATTCAAGCGGCGAATCACGCGAATATCCTTCGCCTGGTAGCCCGTTTCCTCTAGCAATTCACGGCGCCCGGCCTCCTCTGGGCTTTCATTAGGATCGAGATAACCTTCTGGGAAACTAACCAATGCGCGCTCTGGCCCCGGTCGGTACTGTCGAACCAAAATAGCTTCCTGTTGAGCAGTAAACGCGGCAATACTCACATAAGCCTCATTGCCTACAATATCAAATGTAGCCTCCGTCCCCTCTGGCAATTCAGTCTGCT
>JBCBDH010001041.1:0-1624 GCA_038529855.1 Bacteroidota bacterium
TTTTTCATAAAGTGATTTTTTGACTTTTTTGAGGGTGAAAATGAGGAAAAAGCTCTTCTGCCAGTTGACTTAAAGTCTCTTCAATATCCCTGGTATTAAAGCGGAGATTAATAGCAACGTGATTGACACCAATGCTTTGTAAATGATAAAAATAGTCGATTAGGGGTTTGATCCCTGTCCTAAACCCCAAGTGAATCGCTTGAGGAGTAAAATCATCATCTTTGTGTAAATCTACATAAAGCGGTTGCATAAAGGGCTTGTCATGGGGATTGGCTTGTTGGACCAATTCGCGCCATTGGGCAATGGTGTGTTGCTGTTGATACAAATTTCTTGGATAGTAAATCCAGCCATCGCCATTTTCAGCATTCCAATCCAGGGCTTGTCGACTATAGCCAGTAATCAGCATAGGAATTTTATGGGCTTTGGCTTTGGGTAAGATATTTACCTGTCCCTGAAGATGTCCATAATAAGGAGAGGAATGATTAGGGAAGTCCTCTTGGGCTTTGCGGATATAGTCAAAGGCTGCGCTAAAGCGCTCCCCACGGTCTTGATAATCAATACCCATGCCTGGGTACTCATCAAAACGATCTCCTGAGGCAACCCCCAGGATCAATCGTCCTCCTGAAAGTTGGTCGATACTGGCGGCTGATTTGGCGACATGGACTGGATGGTGCAGTGGTAGTGCAATACTGGCTATACCAAGGGCAATATTTTGGGTCTGAGCAGCGAGGTAACCCATATAAGTAAAGGGATCAAAGGTTTGACCAGCATCGCCAAAAGAAGGGACATGGAAAGGAACATCTCGAATCCAAAGAGCCTTAAAACCCAATTGATCAACAAGTCGTACGCTTTCGAGGTGATTTTCGAGACTAGGAACGGCCGTATTTGCATAATTTTCAATAGGTACAACAATCCCTATGCTCAAACGGCCAGGCTCAAAAACCTGATTAAATCCCTTATTAATGGTTTCAAAACACTTCATTTATAAGTCATAATTTTTAATTTTTTTGGATTTATTTTTAACCAAATAACCAGACAAAGATGAGGCTTTATCCAAGGAGCGACTAAGTACAAAAGAAGGGATATTCAGTACATTTCAAGGTTTTAGGTCAAATATTACCTGGATTTATGCTGCAATAAATACAATTATTGGAATGGCGATCCAAAAGAATATTTAAAGATGCTGGAAGCATTTGCCAAATATCTTCGTTTAAGCAATAGTACAACAGCCTATTTTTTTAAAAATATAAACCATGAAAAAATACATTGCCCCTCTGTTTCTAGCTTTCCTCTTTATTTTTACCAATTGTACGGAAGAAGATGGCTTTGGCCCCTCTGTTTATGCTGATGAAGAACTAGGTCCTTTTGCCGATCCCAATACTGGCGATCAGTACAATGTCATCGAAGAAAATCCATTCATTACTGTCGAAGAACAGGCCGTATCTACTTTTTCTATAGATGCGGACGGTGCTTCCTACAGCAATATGCGGCGATTCATTGAGCAGGATAATCAAAAGCCACCCAAGGCGGCGATTCGCACAGAAGAGTTGATCAATTATTTTGATTTGGATTATCCCTATAATAGTACAGAGCATCCAATTGATTTGAATGGGGAGGTCAGCCA
>JBCBDH010001042.1:0-1609 GCA_038529855.1 Bacteroidota bacterium
CAGCGGTGATCAATGTCATCCCCTACTTAGGCCCATTAATTGGGGCCATGTTTGCCATTTTTATCACCGCTGCAAAAAATCCAATCAACAAAGCATTTTCTACTCCCAGCAATCGCAGTAAGATGGAAACGAATATGGTAATGATGGTAATCTGAATCAGAATGCCACCAAAATAACGCGTCAGCAAATTGGAGATGCTCTCCAAACCATGCTCAATCTCTGCAACGTACTTATTAGGTGTAATGGCCAAAACAAAGCTGGTAAATAAGCCTTGTTCTTTTAAAAAGAAAAAGGTGATGAAAACGATGGAAAAGAGGGAGAAGACCAAATTGCCAGCCACCCCAATCAAAGAGCTAAAGAAATTGCCAATCCTCGTAGGCTCAAACCAGTTTTTTAGGGACTCCCTCAATTGCTCCTCTGGCGCCACTGTATTGGCATCCACCAGATTTAAGTCAGTCAGCCAGGAAGTCAGCTGTGTAATAGGAACCTGAAGGGCTTGATAAATCGCTGAATAATCGACCTCCGCCAGATTACGCGCCTGTAAAACAACTGGTGGCACAAATACGGCAATCAAGGTAACCGAAACGATGATGTACAACAAAAGCGTCAAAACCGCACTGATAGAAGGTCCCGCCTTAAAGCGCCCAATTTTGATCTTTTTCTGAAAAAAGCGCATCAAAGGCTGGCCAATCATCGATAAGACCCAAGAGATCAAAACAAAGGCGACGATATTACTGAAAAAGTAAAAAACCAGTCCGACCAACAGTAAGCTAAAACCAATAGCGATGTAACGACTTAGGTTATTCATAGATCAAATTGCTTATAAAATCTTGGATAAAACCACCCAAATATTATCCGCCAACAGGCGATGCCCCGCTGCCGTAGGATGAATCCCATCTTCCTGATTCAATTCGCGTACCCCTCCTACCCCATCGAGCAAAAAGGGAATCAAACTCGCCTCTTCCTCTGTAGCCAAACGGCGATATACCTGCCGAAATGCAGAGGTGTATTCCCCCCCTAAATTCGGCGGTGCCTCCATTCCTGCCAATACGACCTTCACCCCTGGACGCTCCGTCTTCACTTTCTTAATAATCCCCTTTAAATTTTTGTAAGCTTCCTCCGTAGGCGTCCCTCGCAAAGCATCGTTCCCCCCCAGCTCCAAGACAAAAATATCAAAAGGCTGCTGCGCCAAAACCCAATCAATACGAGCAAAGCCACCCGCCGTCGTCTCCCCACTCGACCCAGAGTTAACAACCTGATAAGCCAATTCCAGGGAATCAATCCGATTTTGGATCAAAGCGGTAAACCCCTCTTCAGGATTTAGGCCATAGGCCGCCGTAAGGCTATTGCCAAAAAATAAGATGGTTTTTTGGTCACTTCCTTTGTCTTCTGTTGCTTTCGCCTCCTGCTTGACTGTAGGCGAATCGCTGGCACTTGGCGTATCTGAGGTATCAGAACCACAGGCCCAAGCTAAAAGAAGCAGACTAGTAATCGAGATAAAATAAGAAAGCCCCTATCATTAGACCGTTTTACTAAGTATGTTATCTTTGCTTACAAAGATTGATCAATCATGCTGTCTACTCGTTTTTTTATCTCGATTACTAGTCTG
>JBCBDH010001043.1:0-1601 GCA_038529855.1 Bacteroidota bacterium
ATGAGGAACAAATCCTGATCATCAGCAGATATGAAGGACTGTTTTTATTTCACCCAAAGGAGGATAACATTCAAAAATTCCCCACCGCCATAGATGATCTACTGCTCAATGATCGCATCCAAGCCGCCCAATGGCTTCACAATGGAAATCTGGCCATTGCCAGCTCTTATAATGGCTTATACTTACTCACGCCACAAGGTGAACTTTTGCACCAGGTTGATAAAAGTACTGGCCTGGCAGATCAGTCCATCTGGGATATCCATCAGGATCGCAGCGGCAATTTATGGATGGCCACCAATAATGGCTTGGCCAAAGTAGAAGTAGCCAATGGCCTCGAATATTGGGATGATCGCAATCAGCTAGAGGGAACCATCCTCAGCCTCAATCGCTATCAAGGAAAAATGTATGCCGCGACCACCAATGGGATCTATGTACTTGAAAAGGACCAATTCAGAAAACTAAAAGGCTTATTGGGAATGGGCTTTGATCTGAAGACTTATGATCCACCAGACGGCAGCCCTGCCATCCAATTTCTGGCTGGTGATAAAGGCTTATTGAAAGTCAATGATCAGCAAAGCCAAAGCATTTCTCCAACCAGTAATGTCCATACCCTGTTTCTGATTTATCAAAAAGAAAGGGAGTTTATCTTCTCTATTGACGCCATAGGGCAAATCTATCTTTTCAGATACAACAGCCAACAAAAAGACTTTGAATTGTACCACACCTATGATGAGCTCTTAGATCATGGAATAATACCTAGCAGTCTAAGCGAAGATGACAAGGGCCATATTTGGCTGGGGACAGAAGGCGACGGGGTTGTTCAGCTCCCACAGCCCTTGGATACCAGCGCATTAAAGATCAATCACTTTTTAGAAGAAGCTGGTTTACAGTCCAAAATGGCCTATAGTGTTGGAACACGGGATGGGAAAATCTTTTTGTATGGCCAGAATGGGCTTTATCAATTGGATCAAGAAAAGCAAACATTTGTGCTGGACAGTATCTTTACGCAACAATTGGGCTTCCACCATTGGCATCCAGACATTTATCCCCTTACCCAAAATAAGCAGGGAGACATTTGGCTCTTTGACAATTCAAATATGGGGAATAAAATCCTGGGTGCCATAAAAAATAAAGAACCTGGATATACCATTGATACAACCTCCCTGAAAAGGATTGGGGTGAGCGCCGTCACGACCATTTACCCTGAGGCAGACGGAAGCATCTGGATCGCCTCACCAAGTATGCTCTATCGCTATCGAGCGGAGAATTACCAAAGTCGTCCCTCCTCTTATTCCGCTACGATCAATCAGATTTACCTAGCGAGTGATTCTCTTTTTTTTACGGGAAATGTTCGCGCTAATTCCCGCGACTGGCTCCATAGCATGGAACTACCCTATCCACTCAATACCATCCGTTTTAATTTTGGGGCCAGCAGCTATGAAGCAGAAGAACAAACCCAGTTTAGCTATCGCCTTTTGGGTTATGACAACCAATGGTCTTCCTGGTCAAAAGATCAGTATAAGGAATACACCAATTTTCGAGAGGGCGACTATACCTTTGAATTAAAGGCCAAAAATGTCTATGGCCAAGAAAGCGATATT
>JBCBDH010001044.1:0-1596 GCA_038529855.1 Bacteroidota bacterium
CCGTCAAAAGATCGCTCAATTACAAGAGCAGATCAATAAATACCAAGTGACTATTGACGGTGTTTGACGATTTGCTCTTTGAGTTTTTCCACTTCTTGTAGCTTGGATTCCACCCTGTGAGCCATCTGCTTCTGCATGGCCGCCTCGAATTGGGTTTTTTCCCGCATGATGATTTTGAGATAATGCTGGGCCGTTTCCAATAATTTGGCTTTGGTAAGCCCCATAGTTGAGGCAGTCGCAAAGGCAGATTTAAAGGCGGTAGATTCATCCATCGCCATTTCGGAGAGTGCACCTAGCGATTGTTTGAATTCAATATAATCAAATCCTGGTAAATTATTCTTTTCCAGGGCTTTAGTCAGGAATTCTACACTTTTCTGATCTAGGCCGTGTGCACGACCAAAAAGGTTTTTCAGTTCTTTTTGCATAATGGTTATTAATAAAGGGAAATCAAAGTTTTACAGGGTTTACTTAAAATGATACTCTATGGTGCCGCATTGCTCTTCCTCCATTCCCGCACTAAATCGTGCCTGTTTGGCGTTTTGAAGGGCGATTTCTTTTAGATCGGCATCCAGCGTTGTCGACCCTCTTTGGGTAAATTTCGCATAGGTGACCATTCCTTCTTTGTCTACACAGAGCTTAATGACGACCTTGCCTCTTTTGCTATGCGATTCGGTCACCACAATGGGCTTCGCCAGCGGCCGACCTTTCAATGCTCCACCAACACTGGCGAGGGCATTGCTATTGGCCGTTTTAGCCGTTTCTTCAGTAGTTGGTGTTACTGGGATATCAACTGTTTTAGTCGAATATTCATTTGGGCGATCTACTGCTGGAAGTGTCGTTTGACTTGGCGGTTGATTATTGATTCGATCCGTTTGCACAGGAATACCTTTACTGGTGAGTTCCAATTTGGGATCGTAAGGGTCCATTGTTTGGTTTGGTTTGGGGATTTGGGCAAAATTGATTGGGCTAGCCATCTGAAAGACCAAACTTCTGAGCGCCTCGTCGTATTTTTCTCGCATTTGCTGACCTACCAAGATCTTAGTCTTATTTTCCTTATACAGCTTTTTAATGCTTTCTGCTGCTTCATTATTGGGCATACACAAATAGCGCTCCTTTTGATTGCTATCTTTTATAACAGCCAGAATCGCTTGTGGCTGAAGCACTTGGATGGCGTATAGCCCCAAAAACTGGATTCCATTTTCATGCTTAAAGAGCGATCGAATGGTATAGCCCTCTTTGGTGGCATCAAGTCCCATTTCTTTTTGATAGGCATAGCCTTTGGTCAAATAGCGATATTCTTCCAAAGTGGTTCCCTGCTGAGCAGAAAGCAAAAATGGTGCAGCCATGAATAGGTAAATAATGAATCTGAACATTTTGTGTTTTTTAGACCTCATTGACCCAAATTGGACCAATAGGCTTGCGATTTGGGAATAGCGGATTGCTTCGTTTGGCCATGACTTAATCAATAAGTTTAAAATAAAACAAAAAACCGGGATAATCTACTCTAAAAATCGACATTCCAGGGCGGTTTATCGCCGAAACGAGACTTGAGCTTATTTTACAGCCAATTTAACTCACTAAAGGCTTCGTTTTTTC
>JBCBDH010001045.1:0-1595 GCA_038529855.1 Bacteroidota bacterium
AGAGAAGAAAGAAAGTAGGTCTCTTCAAAACCCAAACTCCAAAATTCATTGGCTTCTAATAGTCGCCTATTATTGTCTACTTTGTTGACTGCCAACAGCACCTCTTTCTCAGAGCGCCGCAATAAATTGGCAACTTCCTCATCCAAATCTGTAATGCCTGTCGAAACATCTACCATAAACACCAAGACCGAAGCTTCCTCTATGGCAATCTTCACTTGGGATCGAATAGCTGCCTCAAAAACATCGTCAGAACCTTCCACAAATCCACCCGTATCCACTACCGTAAAATGCTTACCATTCCACTCACTACTGCCATACTTACGATCGCGTGTCACCCCGCTAGTATCATCAATAATGGCTTGACGACCGCCAATCAATCGGTTGTAAAGTGTTGATTTGCCCACATTGGGTCTGCCTATGATGGCAACAATATTTCCCATAATTATTTATATCGAATGATGGTCCTCAAGCCTTGGAAATAGCCAGGGATCAAAATTTCTGCAAAAATAACTAAATAAACTGAAGATTGCCCAAATCAATGGGAATAGCCAAAATGCCGAAGCATTCGCTCATCATCCCGCCAATTTTCCTTGACTTTGACATGTAATTCAAGGAAGACTTTTTGTTCGAGAAAGGTTTCTATATCCTTGCGCGCTGCCGTTCCCAGTTTCTTGATGGCTGCACCCTGCTTACCGATAATGATGGCCTTTTGGGTCTTTCGGCTCACGAAGATAATAGCATGGATACGGATCAAGGGCCCGCTCCTGCTCTCGCTTTCCTTAAAACTATCCACCACTACTTCACAGGAATAAGGAATCTCCTGTTGGTAAAGCATTAAAATCTTTTCGCGGATGATTTCACTGACAAAAAAGCGCTCGGGCTTATCTGTAAGTTGGTCTTTTGGATAATAAACAGGGCCTTCAGGCAGGTATTTTAAGATGAGTTCTTGTAAGCGATCGGTATTGCGGCGATGGAGTGCAGAGATGGGGACGACTTCGGTAAAGGGAAGAGCCTCGCTCCACTCTTTAATCATCGCCACCAATTCCTCTGGTGTGCACAAGTCTGTCTTGTTGATCACCAAAAAGCAGGGAATCTCCAATTTGGAAATGCGCTGGAGAAATTGTCCTTCTTTGGGATAAGATTCACCCGCTTCTGCGATAAAAAGCAGAAGGTCGGCATCTTCAAAAGTAGATTTGACAAAGGTATTCATGGCCTCATGCATCTTGTAGGCTGGATCGTGAACAATACCTGGGGTATCAGAAAAGATGATCTGAGAATCTTCATCGCTAAGGATACCAATGATGCGATGACGAGTGGTCTGAGGTTTATTGGTGATGATCGACATGCGCTCGCCAACTAATGCATTCATTAGCGTGGATTTACCGACATTGGGTCGACCGATGATATTGACAAAACCAGATTTATGCATAGATGAATTTAATAAGTCAATACTTTTTGGCCACCCTCCATAATTGCTTCGATGACCTTGTGTAGGGTTTGTGGTTTTTGCCGACGCCAATTGCCCTAATCAATATCCTGGATCACGTGGAAGTAGAAATGATTGAAACACAGCTCCAATATTTTGTCAATTTTGG
>JBCBDH010001046.1:0-1588 GCA_038529855.1 Bacteroidota bacterium
CCTGAGTCGGTTGATCTACTTTCGCGAAGGGCTCAATATCTCCACCAAACTAGCTGAACGACTACATCGACACTATTATGGAACCGTCGTTCCCTGCCACAAATCAGCAGATATTCCACTGACGATTAATGCGACACAGATTGCCGAGAAAGTAGATACCATTATCATTCTCTCTGGTGATTCTGACTATGTAGAATTGGTAAGGCATCTTCGCTCGCGAGGGGTGCGAGTAGAGATTGCTGCAGTAGAAGCCAATACCGCTAATATCTTAAAGGAAGAGGCTGATTATTTTTATTCCATCACCAAGGAAGATGCCTTTGTCTTGAAATAGCTTAGGAGCCAAAGGCCCAGTGGAGGAAGTTGGGGAGGACAGCACTCCATGTTTTAGGATGGTGTTCGCCACCTTCGACCTCAACGTAGGTAATATCGCGATCTTTTTGATAGCCCAATCCTTCTAGTGCCTTCATGAGGTCCAGTGTATCGTCGATGGCATCAATGATTCCATTATTATTGCGATCGCTTTCTTCGTCTTTAGTGCCTGCCTGAAACCAAAATCGTAGGTTTTCTCTCTTGGGGCCTTCTTGGATCAGCTCATGGGCAATTCGATCAGCATCAGGGGCATTGGGGCGAAAGGCTTTGGAGCGCCACCAGAGGGAGCCAGAGAAGATACCCACTTGGCCAAAAAGGGAGGATTGCTGCCAGGCAATATCTAGTGCTGATAAGCCCCCAAGGGAGAAGCCAGCGATGGCTCGATCCTTGGCTTTCCTGCTGATTGGATACTTTTCTTGCAGATGGGGGAGTAGTTCTTCACAAATAAAACGGCTGTAGGCAGTGGCGAGCTGGCCTCTTCCTTCATAATCCACTTGATGAGCCGTACCGTATTCTTGCATACGATTGCCAGGATATACAGCTGCGACGATCATTTGGGGGAAGTGTTTTTGGGCGGTACCTTTTTCTAAATGCTCGACCAATTGGACCGCTTCCATGTCTTGGCCATCATTCATAATTAGTAAGGGGAGGGGGGGAGCGGAGCGAAGTGATGGCAGAAAGCAGTCAATGGCTACTTCGCGCTCGAGATGCACCGAATACAGCTTTATTTTCTCCAATTTGACCGAATAATCTTTCGGTGAAAAGATTTTTTTGAAAAAATGACCAAATTTAATTTGGAAATTTGTTTTTGGTAATGACATAGACCAAGCAATTTAATCCCTGTGGCTCGAAATTTTTCAAAATCTAATTCTGAAAATTGCAATAGCGCAATTATAAAATCTCGATTTAGCTTTTTTTAATTCTGTGTAATCAACTGAAAGTCAGCGACTTTAGCTTTATTTATTCGTCTGAATACCGTAACTTTGCAGCTAAGTGTTGATCTTACACATAGTCCCTTTGCAAATAGAAGATAAATTATGGCTATTTCCAAGTTCAAGGACAGTGTTTTTTCAACCATTTACATTAGGAAAACAGCGTATTGTTTAATCTTTAAAGCCCCTTAAATTGAAAGAAGAATATTTTAAATGGTATTCGCCCAACCTGAGCAAAGATATGGTATTCAGACGAATAAATAAAGCTAAAGTCGCTGACTTTCAGT
>JBCBDH010001047.1:0-1585 GCA_038529855.1 Bacteroidota bacterium
TGTATTGGTAGTAAAAATCCAGACTGATGGATAGTTCTAGCTTTTGATTAGCGGCAGAACGGGTCGTATCCATGCTATTGGTTGTTTCTGCTGCTGCACTTACAGGGGAGCGCTCGGAAATCGCCTTCATTTCCGCGACCTCATCAAATGGAAACACAAGGATTTCTCCTGAAGCGGTTTTTATAGTGTATGAAATGTTGGGGTTAATACTAATGAGTTCCCCTTCGATGTTTTCCTCATTATTTAATAAAAGATTATAGGCGGGACCAGTTTGGGCTTGAAGCAGCTGTGTAAAAGTCAATATTCCAATAAGCAGAATCAGTAGATTAATTTTCATCATTCTATGCATTGTAAGCAAGCTAAAGCAAGAGCTGTAAAGTGGGAGGGAATTCGTTTAGTCATTGTTAAAATGACTGTCATTTTATAAGCTATTTTTCTAGTCGCTTGGCGATCAAAGAAATGATTTGAATCGGATTGGAATTTGCTTAGTAAATATACGTGAAATTTACTTTTGTTGAAAGGGGGCTTCAGCAATTAATCTGCTGTATTCCCAATTTCTTATTTACTTTTATCTTTAGTCTCACATTGGGCATAGGGAAAAAAGGGCGAGCAGGAGGTGGAGCCTTCCTGCAGTCATTCCAAAATTGGCCCAATTGTATATGCTATCAACTAAGACCCATATGGCTGAACAGATCATTGATTATGCGAAAGGTCGTCAAGTACCCTGGCTGCGTCGCAAAATAATTGCTGTGAGCAATTTGATTTCTCGACAGCAAAGAGAGTGGGCTTGGCGTTATCATTTACGTTTTCGCCATCAGGTACAGCTTGATCAGTCGCGAATACCTGAAGGGGCGATTCCCATCCTGATCAATAATTTCAACCGCCTAAGTGATCTTCGACAGATGGTCGATTGGATTCAATCCTTGGAGGGAGAAAAGGCCATTATTATTGTGGATAATGATTCGACCTATCCCCCCCTTTTGGACTATTACCAAAGCCTCAATGGCGATAATGAACAGGTGGTTTATTTGAAATTTAATTCCTGGCGAAAAGGGGTACGCTATATCGGAGAGGAATTGTTTCAAAAGTATCCTAAATATATCATCACTGATTCCGATCTTTTGCCCTATCCCCAAACGCCCAAGGACCTCCTCCCTTACCTCAGCCATTTGATGGATAAATATCCAAGCTATAATCACATTGGCTTGTCCCTAGAAATCGAGGATTTACCCGATCATAATCCCCTCAAGGCGCAAGTCTACCAGCACGAGTCCCAATTCTGGTCCCCCCATTCTCGATTGCTCAACGAGGAGGTTTATGAATCCTATATTGATACCACTTTTGCCATGTATCGCAACAGCTCCAAGGTCCTGCCCATTGGCAATGCGCTGCGCACAGCCCGTCCCTATACTTTGAAGCATCTGGATTGGTATTTAGATCCTCAATCCTACACGGAGGAGTATCAGTACTACCTCAAATCCTGTCGGGAATTTGCGACTTGGGCGGTGGCACTTCGGTCGTAGGGGCCTGCGCGCGACTGCTGGTGAGCTTGCCCGCGACTGTCGGAGTGAGCCAATTCACTCCG
>JBCBDH010001048.1:0-1556 GCA_038529855.1 Bacteroidota bacterium
GTTTTATTGCCTTTTGCCCTTTGTTCGTAGGCATAGAGCAATTTACTTTGCATGGCAATAAAACCCTGATTTTTAACAATGGGATCAATACCTCCAAGATGGTATACGATACCTTCAAGCGAGCGGGCTATGATGTTCGGCACCTGGATAATTCCAATACCAAACAGCAGCGGGCCGCTATTCTACAGTGGTTTAAGGAAAAGCCTGGCGCTATTCTAAGCTCAGTTAGTATCCTCACTACTGGATTTGACGAACCCACCATTGAGACCATCATCCTCAATCGCGCTACGCGCTCCCTTACCCTCTATTTCCAGATGATTGGGCGCGGCTCTCGCATCATCCCTGGTAAATCGACCTTCGATGTGATCGACTTGGGGAATAATGTAGCTCGTTTTGGCCTTTGGTCCAATGATATCGACTGGCAAAAGATCTTCCGCTCTCCAGACTACTTCCTAGCCAGCCTCATCACTGACGAAGAGATAGAGCGGCATTTCAGATACGTCATGCCTCCCGAGCTTCGCGCTCGCTTTGGCAATTCTGAAACTGTGGAATTTGATATTGCTAAGGAAAACGAACGCGTCGTAGCCAAGGGCCTTAAAACGGCGACGATACTCGATAGCTCTCTTGAGCAACACACCAATATTGTACTGGAAAACAGCAGTAGTTTTGCCGAAGCCCTTTCTCTGCTACGCCTACTGGAAGACGACATCGCTGACCGCATCCGCCGCTATTGCTACTGTTTGGCAAATACCACGCGCAACTATCGCGATTGGGTACGGGCAGATTATACGCGGAGGTTGCGAGCGAAGGTGAGTAGGGCTTTTTAGATAGGGGGAGTCCTTATCATTTAGTAAAGAGAAAATGATTCAACGTTTTAAGGGCTGCCATTTCCAATAAGTCCCTGAACGCCACAACCATTCCAAAGGCCCATAATAAAAACGGCGCAGCCACCAGTCGCTCCACACCACTTGCAAAAAGATAATGACGATAGCCAATCCCAAATTGATTACATTGCTCAATTGGCCCAATAAGCCCAATCCCCAGCCAAAAAAGAGAAAGGTGCCAATGATGGATTGGAAGACATAATTGGTCAGTGCCATTCGGCCATAAGGGGCCAAACGGTCCATCGCTTTTTGCCAGGAAATTTTGGTATACAGCAATAAATAGCCACAGAGGATGACAGCCGTCAGGCAGATATTCACCAGGTCCATTCCCGTCATGCCGAAAATGGACCACCAGTTAAAACCCTCTTCCATAGGATTGCCGCCAGAAAGCATAAACATCCCCGCGGTCAATAAAGCCGCCACAAAGATTCCGCCTACGCAAGCCAACATGATTTTTCGAATCCGCACCTTTTGCTCCCCAAATCGCTCAAATAGCCCCATCTTTCCCAAACAAAGCCCTACAATGAAGTAGGCAATGGTCAAAAAGAAGCGACTGGAAAATCCCAGCTGAAAATCAATTTTGGTAAGCAAGCCATAAGTCGCATTGGACTGGAAAACATCCAGTAAGCTTCCTTCAAAGAGTACCTCGAAATAGTGGAGATTTTCTTTGGA
>JBCBDH010001049.1:0-1552 GCA_038529855.1 Bacteroidota bacterium
CCGTTCCAATAAAAAATATTGGACCGGGAAAGATCGAGGTAGGCTATGAATTGTGCGATCGTTTGCTCAATTCCGGTTTTTACACAAATGTGGCTGCTTTTCCAAGTGTGCCCTACAATAGAGCTGGATTGCGCATGACCATTACCCAACACCACTCCTTGGCCGATATCAATCAGCTGCTTACAGCGATTCATCGGCACTTAGAGGATATATTGGAAGAGTCAGATTTTAGTATGGCACAAATTTACAAAGCCTTTAAAATGCATAAATCCAATACCGAAAGGGTGGTTGCTGGTTCTTAAGGGAACAGCTTCTCTATATTACAATAATGTTTTGTGAATATCCCGATTGTCTTTCCGACGATCGGGATTTTATTTTTTGGCCAAAAAAATACCTAGCCAATACTACAATTGACTAGGCATCCTTTCCGCTTATTCTTATTTTTCTATTAATTCTGTGAACTGACCATGACCAAAAGGCTCATGATCTTGGCATAGAGATCTTGTGGTTTGAAGGGTTTGGCGATGTAATCATTGATACCAATCTCTCGACACTTATCGGCCTCTTGCTTGGAAGAGTTCGCCGTCAGGGCCACGATAGGGACCTTACTATTCTCCCTGATTTTGCGAGCGGCCTCCAGACCGTTCATTACGGGCATTTGCATATCCATCAGGATCAGATCATAACCGTGTTCGCGGAATTTTTCCACGCCAATTAATCCGTTTTCAGCGATATCGACAGAGACCAGATTGGACCAAGCAGTCAACACCTTTTTGGTAGCAATTTGGTTGAGGAAGTGATCTTCTACCAATAAAATCTTTAGCGGAATTTCAGGTTTATCGCTGGTGCTTATCCTCAGTGTCTTTGGCACCTTGACAGGAATCACCAATTTGAAACAGGTGCCTACCTCTGTATGGCTGCTGATTTCGATATAGCCACCCAGTGTCTTGATCAGTTTGATCACAATGGCCATACCCAATTGCTTTTTCCGATCTGCTTCCTGATCGCCAGAGTAAACTTCCAAAAGTCGGTCAGCTTCTTGCAGTTCTTTGATAGCCGTCTGATTGAGTACCTGGCCAAAATCAATGACACTAATGCAGAGATCGTGATGATTTTCTCCCTTTTGCCGAGTTTTGACTTCTAGTCTGACCGCTCCGTTCTCCTGACTGCGCTTGATGGAATTATCCAAAAGGTTGTAAAGTATCTGTGTCAGCTTATTGGTATCACAGATCAATTTGGTAGGAGCCAGTTTATCTATTTGATATTCTAGATTGACTTTAGCGTTGTCTGACTTGATGCGAACTACCTTCTGTATGCTCTGGAAAAAATCGCGAAATGTCATTTCTTCTTCCTCCACTTTGAGGTTTTCAGAAAGGAGGACAGAAAAATTGAGCAGGTTATGGATCATAATCGACAGATCATCAACAGAAGTTTTTAAGCCATCGATAAATTCTTTTTGTTGACTGGAGGCAGAGGTTTTTTCGAGTAGGAAAAGCAAATTCAGGATAGAGGATAATGGTGTTCGAATATGAAAACTCATATCGGCCAAGGC
>JBCBDH010001050.1:0-1537 GCA_038529855.1 Bacteroidota bacterium
CAAATTAATGGACGAGTATATTCCCGTAATTGCCGATAATGAACTAAACGATGACCCCCTGAATCCCATCACTCGTTTTGGTCAGGATTTGGTCGCAGAGAAAGGCGATGATACGCCTATCACATGGCTATATCGAGAAGACCGCTATGTGGAAAAGTTGGCGACTCCTGATGTTAGTATTGCAGACTTAGTGGGCGATGTCGACCCTATCAAAGCGGCTAGTCTCAAATTGCCCTATTCCGATGAGCGCGTTATTCACTTTGGCCTCATCCCTCGCTCTCATCGCTCCATCTTTGTCATCAACGAATTACCTGATTTACAGGCTCGTATCCAGGTTTCGCTTTTTAATATCCTACAGGAGGGCGATATGCAAATTCGGGGTTTTAAACTCCGACTACCTTTGGATATCCAATTCGTCTTTACCGCCAATCCAGAAGATTACACTAACCGCGGTAGCATCATCACGCCATTAAAAGATAGAATCGAAAGCCAGATATTGACGCATTATCCACAGTCACTAGATATCGCCAAAAAAATCACTTCACAAGAGGCTCGACTAGCTGGTGATCAGCAGAATAAGGTCCATATCCCAGAAGTGCTCAAAGACTTATTGGAGCAAATATCCTTTGGTGCTAGAGATAGCGAATTTATAGATGAAAAAAGTGGTGTTTCCGCCCGTCTCAGCATCTCTGGTTTTGAAAATCTGGCCAGTACAGCAGAACGCAGGATGTTGCTCAATAATGAGCAGAAAACGACGGCTAGGGTTACCGATTTTTGGGGGGTTGTTCCCGCTATTACTGGAAAAGTAGAATTGGTCTATGAAGGGGAGCAAGAAGGGCCTTATAATGTAGCCATCACATTGATGAGTAAAGCCATCAAAACAGAATTTCTCAATTACTTCCCCGATCCAGATAAGCTCAAAAGAGGGGAACAACGCGATCCTTATGGCACCATCCGCGCTTGGTTCTCTGGCGGAAATACCATAGACCTACTCAATGATAGCGATAATAAGAGCTACCATAAGGCTTTAGAAAAAGTAGCTGGTTTGCGTAAATTGGTAGAAGAGGCCGACGTACCCAAAGAAGATGTTTCGACCTTCATGGAACTAGCGCTTCATGGTCTAGCCGAATTCAATGTTATCAATAAAGACATTCTTGACGCCAAGTTCTCTTTCCGCGATCTTTTGGCCAATATGTTTGAGGATGATATGTTTGATGGTTTGGATAATTAATTAAGGGCCTGAGCGAATAGAGCGACTATTCTAGGAAAATCTTATCTTTGTAGGTATATCTAAAGCTTACAATTATTTTTTGTCAATGGAAAACTTTGCGATAGATAGGCTGATGCGCTTACTAAGACCCCTTAGTGTGGAGCTAAAATTGGAGTTGATCAATAAGCTTTCAGAGGCACTAAAGGTCGACTTCAGGAATAAAGATAAGGACAAGGAAGAATTACTGGAGGAAATTTCAGGTGCTTGGGGAGAATTGGATGACGGAATCGCTGATGAAGTTTTGAAGTATAGAACTTCTTCTGATCG
>JBCBDH010001051.1:0-1504 GCA_038529855.1 Bacteroidota bacterium
GTGCCAAATCAAAACGCTGCATATGCGTGCTGTCCAATTGGAGTTTTGTTGGATCAATGGGTAGCTCCGCACCAATGTAGGCCCAATGGCTGGCCCCTTCTTCTTGGTGAAGTCTTTGAATGAGCGATGCTTGAATCGCTGCTTCTTCTATCGACCAGCCCCTTCTCCTCGCTCTATAAAGTAGCTTGGGATTTCTACAGTCGTATTTGGCATAGCTGGTAATGAGCAAAGCCTCCTCTGGCGTGTGGCTTCTAAGTAATTGTCCAATTTCTATCTCCAAATGGGGGATTTGGTAGTAAGCCTTTTCAGTGAATAGCATTTGTCCAGTAAAAATGAACAGAAGCAAAAGGACTTTTAGCTGACGAAGTGATCCTCGCCAATATTGATGGAGTCTATGGCTCAAATCCATTAATCCCCAGGCAGCTAATATGGCAGCGGGTGCCATCAAGGGCAATTGATAATAATTGTGGATAAAATTGAGGTTAAAGAAAATTAGAACGTACATGAGGACGCCTAGGCACCAGGCATAAACTAAGTAGTATCCCTTTTTTCGAATCGAAACGATGAGGCCCCAAATAAAAAAGAGCAGCGCACTCATCCCCACCACTTCCAAAACACCTCGCTTCAATAAAATCCACCAGGAGTAGGGCCGCAGTCTTTGCGCTAAAGTTCCAAAATACCAGGCCGTATTCTCATCAAATTTTCGATAGTGAAGAATGTAGTCCCAATCTGGTGCCGCTGTATTAATTTGATAGACTTGTTGTTGCCAGAGCACAAAAGCCCCTATTGGAAAGAGGTACAACCAACTTCGTCGCAATACCCACCATAGGGCCTTGCGATGAAGGGCGTAGACCAACATGGGTAAAGCCAAATAAAAAACATAGGGAACTTTGATCAAAAAAGCAGGAATGGCCATCGCTGCGCTCCAAGCCATATCCCAAGAACGCTGATGATTAATCGCCCTGCAATAATAATAGAACATCCCATAGGCAAAAAATAAAGCGCTGCAATCAATATGAATCGCACGAGAATAATAAATCCCCAATGGCATGCACATTAAAATCAAGGTACTCATCTGCGCAAGTCCCCTACCCCACCACAAGTCCACCAGCTGATAAAAATAATAAGCCATGCCCAGGAAGAAGAACAGAAAAACCAGCCTGGCCAAAAATAAATGCTCCCCAAAGATTCCATACAGTATTGCTACCAAAGCCTCTGGCAATGGAAACTCCAAAGCCAACGTCTCCTGCCCTCCCATCCAACAAACTGCTGGATGCAATAGATCAATGCCATTTTTGTAAAAATCGTAAATATAATAAGCTGTATCGCATTGCCGCCAGGCATGAGGATCATCAATGAAAGGCTCCAAATGGAATAAGCGAAGAAGAACCAATAAGCACACTAAAATAGTAAAAACAGGAAACGACAGCGAAGCACTAGCCGTAGACTCCAAAGCGATCTTTGGCCTCTGTCTCATTGGGCCTTAATCCTGATCCAGGGAAAG
>JBCBDH010001052.1:0-1500 GCA_038529855.1 Bacteroidota bacterium
TTCAAGCGACAAATACCCCCATGCTTAATGATAGGTTTAGAAACGGATCGCTTAATTTTTAGACAATGGCAAAAGGCAGATTATCCAATACTTGCCAATTTCTTTTCTGATGAAGAAAATGCTCGCTACGTTGGCGGCGTGAAAACGCCAGAAGCCGCCTGGAGATTAATGGCGACCTACATTGGTCATTATGAACTCAATGGATTTTCCTATCTGGCGACTACAGAAAAAGCTTCTGGAAAACTAATTGGCACTATTGGTCTATGGAATTCTTCCCCTTGGCCAGAACCAGAATTAGGCTACTGGCTCTTACCTGAATCCCAAGGAAAAGGCTTTGGCGTAGAAGCGGGTCTTGCCGTCAAAGCTTATGCACTCGATACCATGGGTTTAGATTCATTGGTCAGCTATATTGATCCAGCAAATGCGCCTTCAAAAAAACTGGCCCTACGAATTGGTGCTCAACTGGATGCGACCATTGACTTGCTCGACTTTGGTAGGCATGAGGTGTATAGGTATAAGTAGTTAAAGTCAAATCAATCTTTTAATGATCACCACAGGAAGCGGGATTGGCAATCTAGCATTGCCCCACAAATATATCAGCGAATCAGCGTTACATTACCATCAAACTCACAACCAATACATTCCCCCAATTGAATCAGACCATTATTATCGTAATAAGGATAATCTAGGCAATCATTATTGTCTTCACAAGTGATGCCATTGATCGCCTGGCCTCGACAAAGCTTGGTGCAAGCTGTATTGGGGCTGTCGCAATTTTCTAAGTTAAGTAGATAAACGTACACATCTGAAGGCGAAGGCTGACCATTGTAATGGCCATTCCAGGCTATGTCACTGAGGTCAAAATGCTGACTAAAACGGCCCAGTATCGTTCCGCTATCAAACAGCTTTTGTCCATAGCGATTAAAAATCTGTAAGCGCCCAGCATAGGCATTGAGTTCTGTTGTTTCTGCTATTCCTCCCACTGGGTGGAAGACATCATTCGCGCCATCGCCATTGGGGGTAAAGGCATTGGGCATGGCGAAGGAAAAAGGTCCATAATACAGCGTTCTTGGACTTAAAGAAGCAAAGAAATCAACCAATAAGCAGTTGTCCACAATGGTATAAGCTACGTCGTTGAGCAGGGCTTCTACCTTCCATTCGTCGCTACTCCCCATATTGGCAGGTATTTCGATATCCTCTAGTCGATAGGTCCAACTATTACCCCCCCTTTGCACCAGCAAGCCATCATAAGTTTGATTTTGGCTGATATTCGTAAAAACCACTCCACTCACCACATCCTCTGGTAACTCATCTCCCATCGCTGTTACATCCGCCCACAATTCATAGGCACAAAAATTATCTTCCGAAAAACGGGCCTGAATCACAAATTGGTTAGGATCAAAACTGTAGACCAGAACTTCCTCCTCCGTCTGACAGCCTGCTGCGTTAGTCGCCACTACCGTATAATTCGTATCCAGCGCCGCTATATTTCGAGTGGCC
>JBCBDH010001053.1:0-1468 GCA_038529855.1 Bacteroidota bacterium
ATGATCCATTCTTTGTTGGGATAGGTCTGTCCGTCATAGCCATAATTGGATAAAACGGATTGGTAAGTAGCCTGTCGACTAATGATCCCATCTGCCGCTGCATCAGAATGACGGGTGTAGACAAAATCAAAAATATCATTGTCCCAATAGCGCGTACTGCCGTCAAAATGGGGATAGGAATGAAAGCCCATTACGTCAAAATAAGCACCACCTTTAAGTGGATAATCTGCACTCACACTACCATCTTCTGGATTGTCTGTATTTCGCAGAATGGCATCCAGAAAAGAAGGAAAACCCACACCAGCAACGGTTACATAGGCATCTGGATCGATACTTTTGATCACTTCCCAGGCGACGCGTAGGGTACGGACGTAGTGAAAAATAGGCGCGCGGAGTTTATAATCACATGGGTCTGGATTGTTATCCCACCAATTGCCTGGTGCGCCAGGAGGCAGCCAGCCTTTGGCCCCAGTATAGTCAAAACCTGGCTCGTTCCAAATTTCCCAAAATCGTACATGGTCTTTGTATAGGCTGACTGTTTTGTACAGATAAAGGGCAAAGTAATTATCGTCATTAACAGGTGTACCATTCAATCCACCATCCCAAATAGGGTCATACAAATTGGCAAACATCTCTGATTGATGATTGCCACAGAAGAAGCGTGCATCCCGTTGGTACCAGACGGGGAAGCCCACAATATTGGTCAGTTCTTCCAATCCCAAATCCTGATAGTGGTCATAGGCGTCAATACGGCTTTCATAACCAAAGGTCTCCATAAATTCGCCATCCAAAGCAGGGCGGATGGCCTTGGCGCCAATACCTGGTATACCCATTGCTGGGTTGCCAGCGGCGATATTGGCCAATTGCTCATCCGTCCAAGGCGGATTATAACCCATATTGGTGCCTGGTCGGAAGTAGCCATCATAGGGCCGCACCGTATCATTGGCGGTATAATTGACTTGAGCCAGTAGGGGAAGGGCCAATAGGAGCAGCAGGGGGAGAAGCATCTGTTTTTTCATGGCAGCATTGGATTTTAGCATGACAAGAACCAAAGATGACACAGCCAATGCGAAGATGGCAGTGCATCATTTGGTATTGTTTATAGATCAGTTTTAGTCTAGTGTGAAGGTGTTCCTCAGAAAGAAACCACGGTTGTGGGATATTTGTGGATATGTATTATTTGACTTAGGGGTTCAAGGCAGGGCAAATATAATCATTTTGAGCAATTGTGCGATTGCTCCATGTTTATTTTCCTTGCGGGCTGCCCTGACGGAGTGACTTGCCGTCACTCCGTCAGTCGCGGGCTGCCTGGACTCCGTCAGTTGCGGGCTGCCTGGACTCCGTCAGTTGCGGGCAAACGAGCCTATCGACTAATAATCAGTCGTCGATGCGCCTGGCCATTCGCTGATTGGAGCTGTAGCCAGTAGGTCCCGCTGGGGAGATTGGATACCTCAATAGGATCCCTCCA
>JBCBDH010001054.1:0-1456 GCA_038529855.1 Bacteroidota bacterium
ACAAAGACTTCTGGGTAACCATCATTATTGATATCGGCCATGTCTGCTCCCATAGAGGAAAGACTGATGTGCTTCGTCCAGTTTTCTAATTCTTCCTTAAAAGTGCCATCGCCTTGATTAATGTATAGATAATCGCGTTCAAAAAAATCATTGGAGACATACATATCTACCCAATCATCGCCATTGACATCTCCCAGGGTAATGCCCAAGCCAAAACCAATCAGACTTTCCTCTATGGGAGCAGACATGGCCGATATCAATAATGATGGTTACCCAGAAGTCTTTGTGACTGATATGTTGCCTGATGAGGAATACCGTTTGAAAACAACGGCCTCTTTTGAAAATATCAACATTTATACCCTCAAACAAAAGCGAGGCTTCTACCACCAGTACATGCAAAATTCCTTGCAGCTCAATGACCAAAACCAACGTTTCCGCGAGATTGCCTACTTCAGTGGGGTAGCGGCTTCTGATTGGAGTTGGGGGGCGCTGATGTTTGATGCAGATAATGATCGCTATGCTGATATCTTTGTTTGCAATGGCATCTATCACGACGTGATTGATCAGGATTTTATCGACTTTTTTGCCAATGAGATGATGCAGGAAATGGCCATTACAGGTCAAAAGGAGGACGTGGATGCGGTGATTAATAAGATGCCTTCTAATCCCATTGTCAATAAAGCTTTTAGAAATAAAGGTAATCTGCAATTTGAGGAGATGAGTGAGAATTGGGGATTTGATTTGCCTTCTTTTTCCAATGGTTCAGCCTATGGCGATTTGGATAATGACGGTGATTTGGATTTGGTGATTAATAATGTCAATCAAGCTGCTTTTGTCTATCAAAACCACAGCGAACAATTGGCCGATCATCACTATCTGTCTGTAGCGCTAAAAGGCCCCGCAGCCAATCCCTCTGCCATTGGTGCCAAGGTCAGTGTCTTTGCAGCGGGAGAAGAAATCAATCGACAATTGATACCAACGCGGGGCTTTCAGTCTTCTGTAGATTATCGACTCTCTTTTGGTTTGGGAACCGTCGATCGCATTGATTCGCTTCGCGTGGTTTGGCCAGATCGCAGTAGGAGCATTTGGGAAGCACTTCCCGTAGATACCTTTTTAGTATTGACTTATGAGGTGCCGCGCGAAAGGGGAGTTGTTCGTAATATTTCTCCTACTACTTTCTTAAAGGAGGCAGCACATCCTTTTGAAGCTCATCAGGAAGATAATTTTATCGACTTTTACTTTGAACGGAATATCCCTTTGAAGACTTCCCACGAAGGGCCGCATGCGGCTCGTGCAGATGTCGACGGGGATGGTTTGGAGGACATCTATATTGGTGGGGCAGTGGGGCAGGCAGGACAGCTTTATTTGCAAAAAGAGGGGAGTTTCAAAAAACAAGAACAAGCGATTTTTGAGGAATACGCCAATTTTGAAGATACGGCATTATTATTTTTTGATG
>JBCBDH010001055.1:0-1336 GCA_038529855.1 Bacteroidota bacterium
CAATGAACTCTTTCACTATCGCCAAATGGATACGGGAGCGGACAGCAGCGTCAATAATCGCATGACGGCCAAACTCACGCTCAATGCCATGATCATTGAGGGCGCCCTTCAAATAGATATAGAATACCACAGCCGCGCTCTAAAGCCCAGTCGCCTTCAAGCCCTGAGCCAAGAGCTACAAAAACAGCTCATGCAGCTGGTCGATCATCTGCAAGACATAGCAGAAGAACAATGGAGCCCATCAGATTTTGATGCGGTACAGCTCGACCAAAGCGATCTCGAACGTCTTTTTTCTTGAAATCATCAATTCCTAAAGTTTCTTTTATGTTGGAAAAGCATAATGTAGCTGATATTTTGCCATTGAACGATGTGCAAAAAGGCTTACTGTTCCACTACCTGAATAGTCCAGATACCACGTATTACTTTGAGCAAGTAAGTCTGGTGGTGGAAGGCTGTTTGTTGACGGACTGTTTAATACAGGCTTACCAACAGATGGCAGACCAACACGAAGCGCTCAGAACCATCTTTCGTTGGGAAGGGCTGAGTCAGCCCGTACAAATCGTCCTAAAGAAGCATGTAGTTGATATTCAGTTTTACGACATCGCTCATTTGAAAGAGGAAGCCATTATTCGTCACATCAATCAATTCAAAAAAGAAGATTTACGCAAAGGGTTCGATTGGGAGAAAGTACCCTTTAGAATACAAGTACTCAGCTTAAATCCCAATCAGCATCTTCTGCTGTTGAGCTATCATCACTTATTGTTTGATGGATGGAGTTTGGGGATTGTGATTAGTGAACTGGTGGGGCGTTATTCCGCATTGACGATGGGGGAGCGATTTGTGGAAAGAACCATTCCCTCTCAAAAGCACTACCGCCATTTCATTGAGCAACAAAATAAGGATCAACATCCTAGCTTCTGGAAAAAACACCTTCAAGGGCTACAGCCAAAGTTTCTCAGAAGTGCTTCAACGGAGATTGGGCGCATGCCCAAGGCCAATTTTACTCGCTCCCTCCACTTTAGTAAGCAGCAATTAGACGATTACATCAAGACCCATCAAATCAGCCTATCTTCATTTTTCTATGGCGTTTGGGGAATTGTCCTACATCGCTACCTCAATTCTGAGCAAGTATCTATGGGGATTGTTGTGGCCAATCGAATGCATCAATTGGCTGGAGTGGGGCATATGATTGGAATGTTTGCACAGACGCTTCCTTTACGGATCGCGATTGACCCTCAGCAGCGAATAGCTGATTATCTAAAAACACTCAGGGTACTTCAGGATGAATGGGGGCAGTATGGAGATAGCTCTTTATTGGAGGTCATGGAGGCCATCG
>JBCBDH010001056.1:0-1307 GCA_038529855.1 Bacteroidota bacterium
TTACCTAAAACAGACTAAATCCCTAATTCAATTGAACATTAAGTTCAAAAATCCACCAATTCAGTATAAGAAAGGGATTGATTGCTTAACTGGATTGGTGGATTTTTGAACTTAATGTTCAATTGAATTAGGGATTTAGTCTGTTTTAGGTAACGGAGAATGTAAAAAGATTTCATTTTTCAGCTTAATGACAGCTTTTAAGCTTTTGCAAATCGATGGCGATCACTTGTTGTCTGTAGTTTATGTCAACTTAGATTTATAAACAGAGAGAATTCGCGATCAACGATATCTTTCCTATCTAGTGTAGGCCAAGATGAGATGAAAAATCAAATACAGGAGAGTGCTTGCCCAAAATTTGCAAAAGCTTCTATTTGTAAAGCACCAGCATAGGTACTTACAACATCAACAACGAATACGTTAAATCACGGATAAAAATAGCTTTGGGGAAATTGAAGCCACTCCTTTTTTAATTAAAAGGGTGGCTCTTTTTCATTATCGCTTATTCATCCGAAGTTTGGCCAAGGTGAGTGTCATCGCCAATTGCTCTTCTCGATTAAGGTTGGAATTATCTATAACAACGGCATCCGCTGCTTGACGCAAGGGGCTGTCTTCACGCGTAGAGTCTATATGGTCGCGTTCTTGCAAATTGTGCTTGACCGCTTCCCAATCTGCTTTTCCTTGCTTAGCTAGTATTTCTTCATACCGCCGTTGGGTCCTGATTTCGATATTTGCGGTAAGAAATATCTTGAGCCGTGCATCTGGAAAGACTACTGTTCCGATATCTCGGCCATCCATGACAATGCCTTTGTTTTGCCCTAGTTCCTGCTGCTGAGCCACCATTGCTCGCCGAACAATCGAAAGGGTAGCAACTGGACTGACCATTTGGGAGACCGCCATCTGACGAATTTCACTTTCTACATTATCCCCATTCAGTAGAGTCTGCAATTGACCATTGGATTTGTCAAATGCAATGTGGATGTTTGAAAGTGCAGCTGCTACTTTATCAGCTTGGTCTAGGGCAATTTGATGCTGTAGAAAATAATAGGTTACCGCTCGATACATCGCTCCAGAGTCGATGTAGATATAGTCGAGTTGAGCAGCCATTGCTCTGGCCAGCGTACTTTTTCCACAAGAAGAATAGCCGTCAATGGCAATAATGATCTTTTCCAAATTCTTTGAATATTATTGCCTAAAGCTACTAAGAAGCTAGTTAAATTTTAGCAAATGATAGGGGGATTTATCTTGAAAGGCTGCTGTCCGCTTTAGCGGATTGCTCGCTTGGCTCGCTTCCGCGCTCGACATTTGTT
>JBCBDH010001057.1:0-991 GCA_038529855.1 Bacteroidota bacterium
GATACCCGCCACAACTGTGGTGAAGATAACCGCTCGACGACGTAATAGAAAACAGCTTTTGACCAGGACCAAATACAGAAACAGATCGAGACCCCAAATGGAAAATGTCCGGGTAATCAAAAGACAAAAAATCTCTAGTCCAATGTATCCTTGCCGTTGCCACATCGGACGGTGGATGGGAAAGAAAAAGCTGAGGATAGCAATAATGCCCATGGCGCTGAGCATAATGTAGTCGCCAGTTTCTAGCTCATATCCTAGGGGTTTATTGGCCAATAATAGAAGCAAACGTAGGATGAGCACTAGGAAAAATGCCCATTCGACATACAGTAATGTCTTTGGGATAGACGGGGATATGGTACTGACAGGTGCGGCGTGCGGCGTTGAGGCGGCGTGCGTATTTGCTGTGTTTGCCTTGGCTACTGTGCCTGCTGCCTGATTCATCGATGTTTGCCCATCATCTGAGTGATCTAAAGGAATGTGTACACTCCTTATACCTTTTGGATTTTAGATCATCCACTTTGGGCACTCCATGACAAAAGTCATCGATTGGTTGGTTATACGCGGGCAAGGCCCTAAGGAACAAGGATTCTGGATGCTTGATTATTTTGTGGGAGGTACAGTAGTGTGTTCTGATCAAACTATGTTTACTTTACATAAAATCAAGGTTTGTGAATGTGCCAGAGTTGAGGATTACCGTCTTTAATACTGTCGTAAATAATTAACACCTTATAGCTAGTCACCGTCTCTTCTAATACCGTAATTCCCTCAGCTTTGCCTTGAGCACCGTCGTCTCCCATGGGAGGCTCAATATCTTCTAAATGGAGCACAGCGGGTGGCATAGGAATGGGGCGATCGTTGCCATAAATCATATCGGTGCCATCCCAAAAGTAGAGACCGTAAGGTCCTGGCGCATCTCCCATGGGGCCACCAATAATCAGAAAGCCATCTTCCACCGCCGTCATATCCCGAATCGCACCGCCATTGAGCTGTA
>JBCBDH010001058.1:0-925 GCA_038529855.1 Bacteroidota bacterium
CTCCTCTGCACAGATTCTATACAATTCAATGTATTCAAAAGACTGGCACTGTAAACCTTCCTGATTGCTAGGAGGGCTGGTTGGAAAACGGTCTTTATTATCAAACTTACAATTGTAATACTTCTCTAATGGCGATTCTCCTGAAGTGGGAACGTAATTGTTGGGGTCATCACAATCGGCCATTGGATCACTCAAACTGCTTTGATTGGCAATTTCCCAATGTCGGTAAGGAAAGTCGAAGTTATTACAACCAAAACCAGGCCCCCTGTTGGTACTTTCCATCGTAGTAGATACCTTGATTTCTGCTAATTTTTCAACTTCTGTTTCTTTGTTACAACTAAAAAAGAACAAACTACTGAGCAGCAGTAGCATTGCGAACAGCTTTAAATTTTTCACGTGTATAAATAGTTTTACCTCAAAGAGGTGGTTAAAAAATCGTATGCTCTTGAATCAGTAGCATACCCCATCAGATCAAAAAACTGAATGGGATACCGATCAAGTAGCCGATTGGAAAGTGTATAGTCGAAAGGAAAAGAGGTTGCCGCAACTGATAATTAAAGAAAGTATTCCTTCAATTATCTTTCTGCAACTGGTATCGATTGGAATTAGTCCTCGCCTCATTAAGTTTGCAGTACAATTGAACTCCTACAAACAGGCTTTTAGTAGGGTAATAAAAACAAAATGATATTACCGCTGAAGAACAACAAATGGTTGTTTCTATCTATATGTGTCTGTACTTCAGAAAAGGTAACCTATATTGTCTTTTTATTTTAAAATATGGGCTGCCTTGTCGGACTGACTCCCCGCCCAAGCGGGGTCAGTCCGACAGTTGCGGGCGGGCTTTGAGTGCCCAAGCGGGGTCAGTCCGAATTCTATGACTAAAGCAAGAATATTTAAAGAAAAATCTTATGCGTAATTACGAATT
>JBCBDH010001059.1:0-919 GCA_038529855.1 Bacteroidota bacterium
GGAAATGTAATAACTTTCCTATCAGCGCTGCTGTCGCAATGGTACGATTTCTAATATCAATAATGCCCTGGAAACTGGGGTGACCTATACAGTTGTGGTGAGTCCAGAAGCTCAAAAGCAATGCAATAATAGCCCTGTTTTTGATGAATTTCCCCCCTTGGTGATCTGTGCTAATGAACCCTTGGATTTTGATCATTCTGCTTCCGACCTTGAGGGGGATGATCTGGTTTACGAATTTTGTGGAGCCTTGAAAGGAGGAGGGATTGATGGGATAGATGGTTCGGGAGGAGCGACGACTTGCACGGGCTTCCGTCCTGACCCCGCCTGTCCACCCCCTTATGAGTATGTAGACTATGCCTATCCCACCTATGGGCCCAAAACGCCTATGATTGGCGATCCAGATATCGAAATTGATCCTTATACGGGGCGAATAAGTGGGACACCAACCATTCAGGGACAATTTGTGGTAGGGGTTTGCGTCAAGGAATACCGCAATGAAGAGTTACTGAGCATTACCCAGCGCGACTTTCAATTCAATGTCGCCAATTGCGAACCACTGGTCGCAGCAAGAGTAGAAGCTGATGAGCAGCCTGAACCCAATGTCTACCTCATTCGTCTTTGCAATCAATTGGAGACCACCGTTGTTAATATTAGTAAGCAATTGGCCAATATCAGTGATCACTTCTGGAATTTCAATATTCCAGGGCAGCCCAATTTGATCGAAAGCTGGGATGCCCCGCTGGTCTTTCCTGATACGGGCACCTATGATGGCCTACTGATCCTTAATCCCAATTCAGATTGTGGCGATACGGCCAAGATCATCATCGAAGTACACAATGGCCCAGGGCGAGATTGATCAAAAAAGGCAATTGGATCATTTAAACAACTGTCAAATTGCATCTCAAAATCCGCCTCTGGG
>JBCBDH010001060.1:0-896 GCA_038529855.1 Bacteroidota bacterium
CCACCACCCTTATCGGCTTGGACAACCCACCTCTGGACAGTAGCTTTGCTGCAGCCAATTTCGGACGCTATAGATCGCACTGACCTGCCCTGCTTGCGCAAGTAAGCGATGGTGGCGCGCTGCTCTGGTGTCAGCTGAGTCATAGCGAAAACTCAAACAGCAATTGTGACGAGATGAACAGTCGCAAAGTGAATTCGTCTGGACATGAGAAAGATAACAATGTCCTTTTTGCAAACCTGGCGATTTCCGGTACGGGGCCCAAGTGGCGCTCGACTTTTCAACTGCTGAGTTTGTGGTCACAGGGGTGTCCATCAAAAAGTGAACGCTTTTGAGAGGTTTTAAAACCATGGCGGATCCGCCCAGGCGGCTCTAAGGCCATCCCACGGGGCCAACACACAAGCATTGGAAGGAGCCTCTGGTGTGTCCAGACTGCTTTCTGACACCAATTCCTCAACTTCATGCGCCGTAGCGGGTTAGTTTCATGGGTCCTTCGGAGGCGGTGATAGGGGTGGTGGCAGCAGCGGCAGCCGCTCCATGCCAACCCTGTTGCTACTACCCCCTGCTTGCATGCGAGGCCAGTAGGAGCTTGTGAGTGCAGAGAGGAGTAGGGCGTTTCCATTGGATAGGGCGTCAAGGCGTCCCAAGCTGGATGATGTCAAGCACTCTGAGAAGCTCAAACCTTGGTATCACTGTTTCTGGCTGCCATATGCTCCAAACTGCTCCGATTTTGGCATGAGTGGGTTCGTTGGGCTCCCTGGAGCACGTTCAACACGCTGGTAGCAAACGTGCGCACTGATTCGATCCCACGCGCAAGTTACGGCCCAAGTTCTGCCCCCCTCCCACAACCCCAAATTCAAACATTCAAATTTCGCCCGCAGCCCCCGGGGCCCGGCGCC
>JBCBDH010001061.1:0-896 GCA_038529855.1 Bacteroidota bacterium
GTAATTTGCGATAATCCTTCTCCGTCACTGGATGCGAACTCAAGACCTCCGCCGCTGTAAAAAACTGTTTTCGATCATCGTCCTCTGGATTGGCCACCAGGTCTTCAATCTTGAAATTGGTGCGATAGCCCAGATCCGTGATGGCATAGCAGAGGGCCTCCAAGATAGTGATTCCAGGATCGTGAATATTATAATCCGTCCACACCTTACTGGCCAATTGTTCGATATGACGCAGTCCCTGCTCGCGGAGCCATTCGTAATTCATGCCCTCGTGAGGCGGGGTCGTTTTGAGTATGGTCAACTGTTCAGACATAGCCAATTAACACTTTTCAATGGCATCACCGATGGCGTGGGCAAAGCCCGTACTTTCGTCTACGGCAATGGAGGTTAAAATAGATCGGGGCGTTTCGGTAATGATTTCGTTTTTATAAGTTCCTGCGGTATCTGTCAAGGTGAAGTGCTTGATCTGGAAGTCCGTGACGAAATCGACGTAGTTTAGTTCTTCGATAAAATTGAGGACAACGGATTTGTGCATACTGCCACCAAAGGTGATGTCCAAGCTCTCTTCAAATGCCCAAGGGGACAAAAATTCGGTAATGTCATTATCCAATACCCCTTTGTAGTAATCCGTATCGTCAAAACCCGCTTTGAACTTGACTTTAAAATCCACTTGTACGCGTTCGTAAATCGGATTGAGGACTTTGATCTTATTGTTCAAAAAGATTGGTGCCAGGGCTTCTGCATAGGTTTGGATTTCTTCGAGGGTCGCCAAATCGACTTTGGGTTGGAGGACATCCACGGCGTTCTTATTGCGCAAATCGGGAATAACGGCAATGAGGACAAAGCCAGGAGCAGAGGTGATGTGTTTTTCCTCATCGGCCAAATAGCGCGTATGG
>JBCBDH010001062.1:0-872 GCA_038529855.1 Bacteroidota bacterium
GTAATCTGCTCGGTGCTCGCATCGCTGCTGACGGCCAATGGCGCTTTCCCCATCAGGATAGCCTTCCATTGCGCCAGTTTTGTTGTAGGGCGCGACCTATGCCTATAGGATCAATGCCAGGGTGCTGAAAGAAGCGGCGATCTTCAAATTCGATGATGGACTGGATAAAACGCTCTGGAAGGCTATCCTGATGGGGAAAGCGCCATTGGCCGTCAGCAGCGATGCGAGCACCGAGCAGATTACCCTGGCGGTCGGTCAGGACCATGCTAGTGGGATCGGAAAATAGGGGCTGGGGCAGACAGCGCCAATATAAAAACAGCAAGAGCAACAAAAAGCCTATACTTTTCAGTCGATGCTGATGGAATAAAAAGCGATAAGCAGATAACAGCCATTTAATCATATGGCCAATTTAGCTGATTTTTCTGCTTTCCTCAAGCTAGTAGATGGTCTGTCTATGATACTTGATTATTCGTTGGGAATCTTCGATTAGTCGTTTATTGATCTTTGAGTAGTTCTTCGATCTGCTTGATCAAATCCTGTCCTTCCCGCGAAAACTTCTCGATTGATCCTCCTGGTCTTTTGGACAAGAGCAGATGCATGAAATTATCAGCCATGATCTCGTCAGGGTGGATGATGTATTGGGTATTATCGCGGATTTGCCGCCAAAAATTAGAAGTGCGAATCAAATTTCGAGTGGGCTTACCTTCATTATCTGCAAGCACTTTGATTAGGCTGACATAGGGTGGTTTGAGCTCGTACAGATTAAAGCTCAGGTAGTTAAAGAAATCAGGACTGGCAGATTCAAAACGATCCTGACTTGAAGATGGATGATAATAGTCTGGTACAAGCCATTCCACTCATCGTATCTAGTA
>JBCBDH010001063.1:0-851 GCA_038529855.1 Bacteroidota bacterium
AATCGAAGTCTTTGGAGCTCGGAGGAGGCAGAGCGCTTGATCCAGCATTTTAAAGAGGTAGCCAATGATTTGCTTCATCATCCCGCGCGAGCGATTCAGGAGATCGCGATGCTCGGCCAGGAAGAACGCCAAAGACTGGATCAATTTAAGGCAACGGAAGTGACTTTCCCCAAGGCCAATACCCTACTTGATCGTTTTCGGCTGATGGTCGAAAAGCAAGCCCAGGCAGTTGCCATTTGCTTTCGAGAAGAACATTGGACTTATGAAGAATTGGATCATCGCTCCAATCAACTGGCACATCAGCTGAAGGCCGCTGGAGTAGGGCGCGGTAGCCTCGTCGCTATTTGTCTGGATCGCTCCCTAAATATGCTATTGGGTTTGTTGGCCATTTTGAAAGCAGGGGCTGCCTATGTCCCCATTGATCCAACTTATCCAGCAGAGCAGATCCGTTTTATGCTAGTGGATACAGCAAGCAATCTTTTGCTCTGTGAAGAGGCTCAGCTATCCCTCCTGAAGGATTTGACATTGCCCAATGTACAATTGATTAATATTACCCAAGAAGAGATTTATCGAGACCTTCCCTGTGATTTGGAATGGGACATTCGACCCACTGATCCTGCTTATGTCATCTACACCTCTGGCTCAACAGGCCGTCCTAAGGGGGTAGTCAACGAACACGCTGGAGTCTACAATCGCTTGATGTGGGCACAGGATTATTTTGATTTGACGCCTGAGGATGTGGTGCTACAAAAGACGACCTTTTGCTTTGATGTATCTGTTTGGGAGTTGTTTTGGCCCATTATGGTAGGCGCCAGGATCGTTTTTGCTGAGCCAGAGGGTCATAAAGATCC
>JBCBDH010001064.1:0-836 GCA_038529855.1 Bacteroidota bacterium
TCCCATGTATGAGCAGTTGAATGCGCTGAGAGAATTAAAAGGTATACAAGCGCGACTGCCTTATCAAATTGAGATTCAGTAATCTAATTGATTCATAGTCAATAAGACAGCGGCAGCCTTAGTCATCTGAGGCTGCCGTTTGTCCATTAATCCATTATTTTTAGCCCGCTTTGGTCCAGCCATTTGGCCATCACGCCCCATCCGCCAAAGGCTTCTGAAACGGCCAGCATAATTTCATTGCGTCCTTTTCTCAAGGGGAGATAGACTTGTTCGTATAAACCAATCGTCCCCAGGTATCGAAAGTCGCGGGAGCGGAAGCGACATTGGCCCTCAAAAAGGAGTTGGTCATTGTGATAGATTTTAACCGCATCGCTGTAGCCAAATTGTAAGGCTTTGACCTGATCTCGATCTGATTCGACCAGGATTTTGGCTAGCACTGTATTGTGACTTTCAGTGACCTTTGCCACTCTGGATAAATTGGTAATCCCCGTAAATTCACTTTTTAATGTTTGCCAGGAAAGGGTATCTCTGATTGCTTTGGGGAAGCGCTCCTGCCCATCTAGGCTATTGGCAGCCAGTACATTGGAGACCTGCCATTGGGCGATGGTTCCTTGGGGAAGAGGAGGCAGTGCCTGACGGTCCAATTGAAAATTATACTGATCAATGGCTGAAATGGTAAAGTTGGCCATGCGACAAGCATTGGTGAGCCTTAGGCGAATATATCCCGCCTTATTTGAACGTTTGAAATCGTACACATAAAGAGAAGGGTTTTCCATATCAAACTGGCCATTTTTGAAGAAAGAATGGAAGTCTTTGTCGATGATATGGAAAACCCT
>JBCBDH010001065.1:0-834 GCA_038529855.1 Bacteroidota bacterium
ACCTTAGAGCTTTTCGTATATGTACGGAAAAATACCTTCAAAACGAGCTGACATTCATCAAAAACACCTTCGCCAACTTAATGTATCCCGACTCATTCCTTATTGACGCTAAAAAACGCGCCTTCAAGATAAAAAACGACCTCATACATTTTTACTCAAACCACGCAGCTACCATAAAAAGAGGAATGGTCATAGGCTTTTACCTTAGAGCTTTTCGTATATGTACGGAAAAATACCTTCAAAACGAGCTGACATTCATCAAAAACACCTTCGCCAACCTAATGTATCCCAACTCATTCCTTATTGACGCTAAAAAACGCGCCTTCAAGATTAAAAACTCGCCTCGTCAGCAGCCAGAAGACAAACGACGCATCACCGTCCCCACAAACACCAGCACACAACGTTTTCAAGACATCCTGCGTGGCACTAACCTTGAAGTCGTTGTGTGCTGGTGTTTGTGGGGACGGTGATGTCTTCTGGCTGCTGACGAGGCGAGTTTTTTTATCTTGAAGGCGCGTTTTTTAGCGTCAATAAGGAATGAGTTGGGATACATTAGGTTGGCGAAGGTGTTTTTGATGAATGTCAGCTCGTTTTGAAGGTATTTTTCCGTACATATACGAAAAACTCTAAGGTAAAAGCCTATGACCATTCCTCTTTTTATGGTAGCTGCGTGGTTTGAGTAAAAATGTATGAGGTCGTTTTTTATCTTGAAGGCGCGTTTTTTAGCGTCAATAAGGAATGAGTCGGGATACATTAAGTTGGCGAAGGTGTTTTTGATGAATGTCAGCTCGTTTTGAAGGTATTTTTCCGTACATATACGAAAAGCTCTAAGGT
>JBCBDH010001066.1:0-821 GCA_038529855.1 Bacteroidota bacterium
TAAAGAGTCGTAGGTCGCCTTGGTTTTGGTACTATCAGAGCTGATGATGCCATATTTACCATTGAGGCGATAGATGGGAGGATAGAGTTGCTTACTGTAGGCAAATTGGTATTGGGCACCTGGAATGGCTGGGACGGGCTTTTTATCATAAGTAAGGCTGGAATCCTTTTGGAGCTGGAAGTAGACATCAACATGCTCTTTTTGGTCGCCTTTGTCTGATGAGCCAGAAGAGATGGGACTTGAACTCACGTAGGAGTCTGAATCTACGTCTTCCTGTTCAACCACTTCCTCCTCATCCTGGGCTTTGGTTTTGTAGCTGGCCTGATTAGCCTGTGCTGCTTCGACTAATTCGACTTGTTTGCTTTGGTAGTTGTAGGCAATGAATTTATTTTGGACTCCACCCTGCTCATCCTGATAAGTACAAGGAGTCAGATTACTACTAGGGCGCCGCTCTTCCACATCAAACTTCCTCACCTTTTCCAGTAGCCATTGGGTGATCTTTTGTTTTTGGGTATCATAGACGGCGAGGCTCATCGATCCTTTCTTACTCAAGCCATTATGTAGAATAGCGATAAAACATAGGTTGGAACTTGGGGGTAAGAAAATGGGATAGTTGCGTTTATCATCGACATAGGCTCGTCTGACCTCCTCGCTCAGCAGGGCTTTTCCTTGAAAATTATAGAGCATACAATCTTCTGGATAGAAATCATTTCTGGAACCTGCAATGAGTTGGTCGGGATAAATGATATACTCGGAATGGGACACATCGGCAATAAGGACTTTGTCTTGCACGAGCAGCCCCGTCGTTGTCTTTTTCTGCG
>JBCBDH010001067.1:0-787 GCA_038529855.1 Bacteroidota bacterium
TCAAAACTCAAACGGACCTGCCCCTCTTTGGAGGGGTAGGTTTTATACAACATCTAATATACAGAATCTTATTGAATACTTTTATAGGAAGCTTAGCTGATGAAATAATTCCTCATAAGTGAAAAAGATCACTTCACATTAGTATAGCTCAAAAAACTGACCAGACCATCATTGCTATTTTTCCTGGTAATAATCAACAATGCGATTCACGATTGGTCTTGAGTCAGTGCTTTTGGGGTTTTAGCAGCTACGACCGGTCGCCCGAAGTGATGAAGATCGCTTCGGGAGCTGCTAAACAACCTCTTTTAAACGCGTGCTGCCCTGTCGGACTGACTCCCCGCCAAAGCGGGGTCAGTCCGACAGTTGCGGGTTGGGTCAGTCCGACAATGAGCGCAGCCTCTCGTCTGACAAAGCGGGGTCAGTCCGACAGTTGCGGGTTGGGTCAGTCCGACAATGCGCTCAGCCATTATTCCAAAGTGCTATTAAACATTAAAAAACGCATTCATAATACCAAAACCCTCAATTTAATTGTATTTTAATTGTTAAATATATTGATTGAATCTTACCGAATGAAAAAGACGTATGGACCCTATTTTATTTTTTTAATGGGCTGGTTTTTTAGCCAGACCGTATTTGGTCAGTCCTTTTCTAAAAAGAATAGCCTCTCCTTTTTCTACACCCCCATGTATTCCAAAACGGGCTTTACGAATCTGGAGGAGCTTCTTGCTTTTGGTCCAATGGAAGACTTATTTGAAACCAAGACTCCCAAACGAGGGATATACGGTTA
>JBCBDH010001068.1:0-765 GCA_038529855.1 Bacteroidota bacterium
ATTGACCAAAGATTTGGACTATCTGTCCTTCACAGAAAGACAATTCCTCACTCGTGAAAAATCCGTCAAGGAATTGGACCTCTACTTGATGGATGGAATCACATCCATTGCTTGCCGTAAAAGTGGCTTGCAATAGATCATCTTGTGTAATACTTTGGTTAAAGACCTGGATGACTTCACCTGGGCAGGCTTGGATGAACTCACTAGAGAAAACAGCTGGGAAAAAATTGGCGACGACTTGATGGATACTATCGCAGCCATTACTAGCCGTAAAAACTTGTTCAAGGGTATCATTTTGGAAGATGTCCTGACCGAATATTTGAACAAGCTGTCCCTCACAGAGAGAAAGTACTTCGCTAGTGAACAACTGATCCAAAAATTGAATTTCGACTTGGTGAACAGAATCACATCCATTGCTTGCTGTGAAATTGGCTTGTACAATATCGTTTTGCGTAATATTTTGATTGAAGACTTGTACAACCTCTCCACGACAAGCTTGAATCAACTCAGCGGTGAAAGCCCTTGGGAGAAAGTTAGCGATGACTTGATGCGTACTGTCGCAGCCATTATTGGCGGAATACGTCTGTGTCAGGGTATCGTTTTGAAAAATGGATTGACCAAAAATTGAGATGGTCTGTCCTTCACAGAAAGTTAATACTTCACTAGTGGATAATTGGTCCAAGAACTGGACTTCGACTTGGTGAATAGAATCACATCCATTGGTGGTGGTGAAATTTGCCTGTAGGACATCATTTTGGCTAATAT
>JBCBDH010001069.1:0-702 GCA_038529855.1 Bacteroidota bacterium
GTCTAATGATTTTGTGCAATCGAGCCTTATTACGAGATCAGACCCATCAAATGCAAGCCTTGGTCTACAGCACGGCCATTGACAAATGGACGTTTATCAACAGTCGCTTTTGGGGGATATTTAGCATAGCGGCGCTTTTATTTTTCTTGGCGATGATGGGTTTATTATTGGGAGCTGTCTTTTCGCCTTTGGGAGGGGACAAAATGGGACCCGTTCATATTGGACATTATATCTGGCCCTTTTTGGTGCTTGCCTTACCCAATCTTTTTTTAATATCTGCCTTGCTCACCGTCACTGCTCAGTGGAGTCAAAATGCCATTGCAACCTATGCGGGAGGGATATTACTTTATAGCGCCTACTGGTTAGCAGCCATTTTTTTAGGCTCCCCTCTTATTGCGCAATCAGGACCAGCTTCAGCAGAGGGGATGGCTTGGGCTGCTTTGATTGACCCTACAGGTTTATCTGCTTTTTTTGAGCAAACGCAGTATTGGGAAGTGGCGGAGAAGAATACGCGCTTGGTGGCTTTGGAGGGTCGTTTTTTGTACAATCGCCTCTTCTGCTTAGGCTTGAGTATCATTGGTTTGGGCAGTCATTTTTATTTTTTTGATTTTAGATCAGTTGCGCCCAGAGTCAAAAAGCAAAAGGCGAACTCCCCCACAATCATTGAGCAAGCGCCCAATACCAGCCTCATATTTTCTAGCC
>JBCBDH010001070.1:0-700 GCA_038529855.1 Bacteroidota bacterium
GAATGTTTGAATTTGGGGTTCTGGGAGGGGGGCAGAACCTGGGTCCTAACTTGCGCGTGGGAGCGAATGAGTGCGCGTTTTTGCTACCAGCGTGTTCTACGTGCTCCAGGGAGTCCAACGAACCCACTCATGTCAAAATCGGAGCAGTTTGGAGCATATGGCAGCCAGAAATAGTGATACCAAGGTTTGAGCTTCTCAGAGTGCTTGACATCATCCAGCTTGGCACGCCTTCACGCCCTATCCAATGGAAACGCCCGACTCCTCTCTGCATTCACAAGCTTCTGCTGGTCTCGCATGCAAGCCGGGGGTAGCAGCAACAGGGTTGGCATGGAGCGGCTGCCGCTGCTGCCACCACCCCTTTCACCGCCTCCGAAGGACCCTTGAAACCAACCCGCTACGGCGCATGAAATTGAGGAATTGGTGTTAGAAAGCAGTCTGGACACACCAGAGGCTCCTTCCAATGCTTGTGTGTTGGCCCGGCGGGATGGCCTTAGAGCCATCTGGGCGGATCCGCTATGGTTTTAAAACCTCTCAAAAGCGTTCACTTTTTGATGGACACCCCTGTGACCACCAACTCAACAGTTGAAAAGTCGAGCGCCACTCAGGCCCCGTACCGCAAAGCGCCAGTTTTGCAAAAAGGACATTGTTATCTTTCTCGTGTCCAGACGAATTGGTCTTGCGACTCTTCATCTTGTCACAA
>JBCBDH010001071.1:0-689 GCA_038529855.1 Bacteroidota bacterium
CTTTCAAAATATTTTCTTTAGCTGTGGATGCCCTATATATAGTCTAAAGCATTCTTTTCTCTCTGAGCAACCCAATCCTTTGACTGGGTTTAAAAAAAGAAATCTTTCCGGAAACGGGCTCAAAAGAGCATGAGACAAGATGGAACTTAGGTACAACATAGGGGAGGAGGTAAAGCTTTTTGCCCTTTCTCCCGCCTCCGGAGTCGATTTCTATTTCTATTGGTTCTTTATGAAGCAAAAGGTCATCATTTCGTTTTTTTCATTTTCTTATGATGTATCCTTTTTACAATATCAAAAGTAAGGCAAAGTCACATACCATGTGGGTTTGTTATACTTAGGGTGGTCCTCCTTATACTTTTGACCCATTTTGTTATACTTTGGCTACTGCGCGGATACAAATCTTTATTTACCTTTGAGAAAACGTTGCCGAATGGCCTCACAAAACGATCGGTATAATCAAATTTTGTCCTGGGTCCTCAGCGATCGCTATCGATTGCTGTATCATGCGCTCTTCTGGATATTTGTTTATTCGGATGAGGTTCTGCAAATCACTGGTCTGACTGAGGAGCTTAATTTTAGCCCCGCTTATGTATTCATCGTTTTCCTGATTGATATCGGACTGGTCTATACCAATATATATGTACTCATTCCGCGCTTCCTATTGAGCTATCGCATTTGGTATTACCTTT
>JBCBDH010001072.1:0-673 GCA_038529855.1 Bacteroidota bacterium
CCTTAGCCTAAGTGGTGGTAGTCCATCAGGAGGAACCTACAGTGGTACTGGCGTGAGTGGTACTAATTTTAACGCCTCTACAGCTGGCGCAGGCACCCATACCATAAGCTACACCTACACAGATGCCAATGGCTGTACCAATACCGCTACGGATGATATAACGGTTTATGCCCTGCCAATAGTGACTTTGACCTTAGGTACGGATGAGATCTGCGAGAGCAGCACTAGTCTTAGCCTGAGTGGAGCTAGCCCGTCAGGTGGTACTTATAGTGGTACTGGCGTGAGTGGCACCAATTTTAATGCTTCTACAGCTGGCGTAGGTACGCATACCATCACCTACACCTATACGGATGCCAATGGCTGTACCAACACCGCTACGGATGTAATGACAGTATATGCCTTACCCACCGTAAGCTTGACCTTAGGTACAGATGAGGTCTGTGAAAGCAGCACGAGCCTAAGTCTAAGTGGAGCTAGCCCATCAGGTGGTACTTATAGTGGTACTGGCGTGAGTGGTACCAACTTTAACGCCTCTACAGCTGGCGTATTCACACAGCCATTGGCATCCGTGTAGGTGTAGGTTATCATATGCGTGCCTACGCCAGCTGTAGAGGCGTTAAAGTTGGTACCACTCACGCCAGTACCACTATAAGTACCACCTGATGGGCTAGCT
>JBCBDH010001073.1:0-672 GCA_038529855.1 Bacteroidota bacterium
ATTTTTGGAAGGAATCATAAAAAGGCTTATCGCTCCCGCCATCGCAATAAGGGTATCACTGATGCCAGGAATAAAATGCGAAAGTACATAAGAACGACTCATCCAGGCCAAAGCCATCAAGACAAATACAATAAATACCTTGCGCTCCTCATCTGACACTGGCCCCAAAAGGTCCAATTGTTTTTTAATCTCCGCTCGTCCTCCTCCCACAGCCCGCCCCTTGGGCAGCGCAAAAGCAATGATGGTCAAATACCACCAAGCTAAAAAAAGTAAGCCCGCTGCAATGGGTAGACCAAAAAGCATCCAGGAAGCAAAGCTAATTTCCACGCCATACAACTCATCTATCACGCCCGAAAAAATAACATTGGTAGGGGTACCAATAATCGTCGCCATCCCTCCAATCGAGCTGCTGTAGGCTATCCCCAACATCATGGCCTGCCCCAAATTTCGCTCGCTCATCCAGCCCTTCGCCATCCCCTGATGTAGTTGCTTCACCACTGCCATACCAATGGGCATCATCATCACTGCCGTCGCTGTATTGGAAATCCACATCGACAAAAAGCCTGTAGCCAACATAAAGCCCAAAATAATCTTCCCCAAATCACTCCCCACCCATTGGTATGGCAGTGGTGAAGCAACTACATCAGGGGATGGCGAAGGGCTGGATGAGCG
>JBCBDH010001074.1:0-666 GCA_038529855.1 Bacteroidota bacterium
AGTTATTCACCTATGCTACAGGCGTGACTATCCAGTTTTTTGAAGACCTAGGTACACCGCTCAATCCGATTTACAATCTCGTCAGCAGTATTTACAAAAGCCGACTAGATCTATTGATGCCAGTAAGCTTTGAAAGTCTGAACCGACCCATTTCAAGAATTGTGATTGTACCTGACCAAGTAGCTGAAGCGGAAAAAATACAAATCCTATTGGAGATTGAGCGTTGTAGACGGCTTCTTTATGAAGCGGAAGGTCAAGACCCAAATCAGGAAATCATCATTAAGATTCGGGAATTAGAACTACAACTCGTCGAGATCTGCCAACCCGCCTGTATCAATCAGGATTTTGATGTAGATACTTTGACGGTAGTGCTCAACCAATACCTGAGCGACTTGAATGCTTGCCAGCAGCAAGCGCAAGGAATGGCGCAACAAATGCAAGAAGTCTGTGATTGTCACGACCAGCTCAGAGCAGCACTAGATGCCCATTTTACTTACCCTGCAATAATAGTAGGATACGAGATGTATCAAGAAATTGATCAAGATGGCATCGATGAATACCGCTTCCGTTTGCGCAATGCAGATGGCGAAATTGTAATGAGTAGCAGTAAGCATTATCACAGCGAAGCAGAAGCTTTGGAAGAGCTGCAAATAGCTATTGAATGTG
>JBCBDH010001075.1:0-661 GCA_038529855.1 Bacteroidota bacterium
AGGGCTTACCCATCAGCAAGCTTTATGGGCATATTCTCTTCGTTGCTCTTATTTTCTCTAATGGCTAGGTGCGGGCTAGTTTGTCGGACTGACTCCCCGCTAAAGCGGGGTCAGTCCGACAATTGCGGGCAGCCTTTAAAATGTCAGTTTTGTTGGGGTCAGTCCGTTAGTTGCGGGCAGGGACAGTGTAAAGCATTTTGGCGCTACCCAAATCATAGGTGCTTTTTTAGGGCCTGGGTCTTCATTTTTCATTCGATAAAAACGAAGCAAAAATCTAGGCGAAATAAACTCGCTCTGCTCAAACAGTATTTCGCCAGGCTTCCCGCGCTAGAGGATTGGTACCTTTAAGTCAGCTTTCGGGGTATAGTAGGGCTTACCCATCAGCAAGCTTTATGGGCATATTCTCTTCGTTGCTCTTATTTTCTCTAATGGCTAGGTGCGGGCTGTTCTGTCGGACTGACTCCCCGCCAAAGCGGGGTCAGTCCGACAGTTGCGGGCAGCCTTTAAAATGTGAGTTTTGTTGGAGTCAGTCCGACAGTTGGGAGCAGGGACAGTGTAAATCATTTTTTCGTTACCCAAATCATTAGGTGCTTTTTTAGGGCCTGGGTCTTCATTTTTCATTCGATAAAAACGAAGCAAAAATCTAGGCGAAATAAACTCG
>JBCBDH010001076.1:0-629 GCA_038529855.1 Bacteroidota bacterium
AACAATTGATCAAGCATAGTGATTACTTTTCAAAGTTATAGTGAGCTTCAGTACCTGGTACTTTTCCGGTTCGGGTGTTTTCAATAGGTCTTACGTTGAAGTGAGCACCTTGATCACCAATTCCTCCAAAGTCATGACCTGCTGAGTGGTCTTGGATAACTATAGTTTTTCCATCCTTGTTTTTAAAATGGTATTCTCTAGTGTAGATTGGCTTACCATTTTTATCCAATAATGTTTTACCATTACTATCTGTCATTTTCACTTTCTCTATCTTGTGTGGTTGTTGACTTACCTCAATTCCTGCATCTCGCTTAGCTTTCTTAAATGCTCCAGTTCTACTTACCTTACTACACCCCGCGTTATGCACCAAAACACTCACCTCCGCCACATAATACGAATGCCAATCCTCAACCTCAAAGTTATAAACTTTAAAGCGACCACGCTCTACCTGTACTGCAGAAATTACCTGTGGATTTCCATCAAAAAGTAGAATCGAATCCCCTACGGTTAACTGTCCAGCTTCTCGCCAATAAGCTCCTGAATAGAAAGGATGTTCTGCCGTAACAGCAATTTCTTCTTCTCCAATCGTAAGACGAATGATTTCTTCCGCTTCTCGCTGGAATACATCA
>JBCBDH010001077.1:0-612 GCA_038529855.1 Bacteroidota bacterium
ACCTTCGCCCCCCCCTCTTTTTCTGGCGGCGTTTTTGTTTTTTTTTTTTTTTTTTTTTGTTTTTTTTTTTTTTTTTTTTTTTTTTTTTTTTTTTTTGTGTTTCTGTCCGTTATACGCTAACTTTTTTGTTGAAGATATTAACCGATCTCGACGAAATTTTCACACAACGTCCGGACCATCTCAGCACAGACGGAGTTCGAACTTCATGACCATACCTCAAATCCGGTTGGTAGTAACTTGAATTGAAAGCTTCCACAAAAATTTTTTTTTGGAATTTTGCAATTTTGAGGTCACCAAGTAGGTAATTTTTGATTGTAGAGCTTTTTTGTTCAATAAAATTTTTTGATAAAATGCATAGTTTTTGAGTTACGTGCGTCGCGTCTCGCAAAAAATCGAAAATTTTTAAAATTGCTTTTTTTGCATTTTTGAGGGTGCCTAGTAGGTACTTTTTGATTCTAGAGCTTTTTTGTTCAATAATTTTTTTTGATAAAATGCATAGTTTTTGCGCTACGCGCAGCGCGTCTCGAAAAAATTTTTTTTTTTCAAAATTGTTTTTTTAGCATTTTTGAGGGTGCCTAGTAGGTACTTTTTTATTCTAAAGCTTTTTTGTTC
>JBCBDH010001078.1:0-610 GCA_038529855.1 Bacteroidota bacterium
GCGACCAATGGGCAAGTGTACTGGATGACAATCCCTACCGTACCTTCGCCGCTGGTGTTGATGCTCGCTTCCGCATCGTTGGCGACGACTTCTTAGCCGTAGGGCTCAGCGCCAATCACGATAATATGGTGGGCCAGTCGCAATTTAACAATAGCCGCGGGCATCTTGTGCTTTAGTTTCCTGCACAGTGCCTAGAAAAAGAATAGCGATAAAGAGAAGGGTCAATTTATATTTCATATTTTCTTTATTTCTTTTGATTAATAAAAGGATCAACGAATCAACATCGTATCTCCTTTGTACTGCTCTACGCGCCCATCGATAAAGGTGGCTTGTAAAGACCAGATGTATACCCCAGGATCCATTTCCTCTCCTCTAAAGGTGCCATCCCAGCCCCTAGTAGCGTCATTGAGGGAGAAATCTCGATCTTCGTAGAGCAAGGTCCCCCAACGATCGTAGATGCGGAAAAAATCGACATTGGTCTGTCGAATGTTGCGTCCATGTACCAATAGACGATCATTGGTATTATCCCCATTGGGCGTAAAGCCCGTAGGCACAAATACGGTTCGATCTTTGATGACATTAAGGACCAATTCATCACGGGCCTCACAGC
>JBCBDH010001079.1:0-596 GCA_038529855.1 Bacteroidota bacterium
CTATGGAGAAGAGGAAGATATTGATCGTGTCTTGTCAATTGCCCAATCTAGTAAGATCGTCGATTACCTTATTGGCAGATTCAATCTGTACGAACACTATGAGATCGACACCTCGCACATTAAGGCACCTTATCGGGTTAGAAAAAAGTTTGCCAAGCTTTATACGGTTACTAAAACCAAGTACGACGGGATTGAGATTGCGGTAGAAGATAAAGACCCTGAAATTGCAGCGGCCATGGTCAATGCAGCTCGGGTGAAGGTGGATTCGATCGGTCAGGAGTTGATTAAGAGTATCCAAGTTCAACAAATGGATAACTTCCGCCAGAATATCGAAGCCAAACAGCAGGAGTTAAAAATCCTAGCAGATACCCTTCGAAAAGAACGCATCAAATATGGCATCTACAACACATTGACACAAAGTGAGAAACTAACTGAGTTGATTGCCGTATCAGAAGCTCGCCTTGCCAGGACTTATGCCCGAAAAACCGTTTTGCAGCAATATGCCAACTCCGGTCGCCGCTACCGCGACTCCGTCTTGATGCTCAATGCCATGATCAGCGGCTTGGAGCAAGAATTGGTCAGCGTTCGCGAAAAAC
>JBCBDH010001080.1:0-589 GCA_038529855.1 Bacteroidota bacterium
AGAAAGCAGTCTGGACACACCAGAGGCTCCTTCCAATGCTTGTGTGTTGGCCCCGTGGGATGGCCTTAGAGCCGCCTGGGCGGATCCGCCATGGTTTTAAAACCTCTCAAAAGCGTTCACTTTTTGATGGACACCCCTGGCTGCAGGTGGACACTCTGTGCGCTGGGCTGCCGCACGCGTTCTACTCGCAGCGTGCCTTGCATGCTAGAGCTACCTTCGGCAGATGTCATGTCAGCACGGTGATACAGTACGACAACTACGCTAAGGCACGATTCCGTGGACTGAAGGAGTCCGTACGAGTACTGAGCTGGAAGGAAGCAGTGGCTCTAGCCGTGCGTCTGCGATCGTCGCTGTCAGGTCCGTCTGTCCCAGTCCCAGGTTCGTGGATCGCTCTGCGTGCTAGACGAGCCGGCTGCGAGGATGCTGCTCGCGATCGTGGTTGTGCACGTACCGATCCATGTTGTGGGCCCTCTTACGCCGTAAGACAGCACAGAAGCCGCGCCCGCGCCTCAGAATTCACCATGCCCTTCCCTTGTACGCCAGGCCCTCTCGCGCTCCAAGTACTTGGATGTTGGTCGCTTGTAGAAGC
>JBCBDH010001081.1:0-575 GCA_038529855.1 Bacteroidota bacterium
AGTTGGCGTTTTAGACATGATTTCTTATTGCGATATTTTTATTCTCGTGATGGTTGGAGTGAGCCTTCCGCATTGTCAAAGTAAATTCGCGCACTGTTGGAGTGGGCTTCGCGCACTGACGGAGTGGGCGTCCCGCACTGACGGAGTGACGGCGAGTCACTCCGTCAGGCTGAGACGCGGTTTGAGTTTAAAATAAATGCGGTGGTCATCTCCTAGCATGACATCATCCAATAGCCAATCTGTATCTTTTAGGTATAAACCGTAGGCATCAATTTTTTCTGCCATCTCATCCAATAGGGAAAGGATCATATCGTTGATGAGTTCGTTTTGCTCTTCGAGTAACTCCATTAATCCTTTGGGCATGTTTAAGGCATGGACTTGGCCACAGAGAAATTGGCCAGACTGCTCAATTTGCAATAGCCTGGCAATACTTGTTCCAGTTTTATCGAGTAGGATCATATCTCGACCAATGAGATCATTCATGTTTCAGGGTTTCAGCGGGATTTAATTGAGCCGCTTTAATGGCTTGCATTCCCGTGGTTAAAAAAGTTAGAAATAAGGTGGAGAAAAAGACC
>JBCBDH010001082.1:0-563 GCA_038529855.1 Bacteroidota bacterium
TTGTAGGAGAGCAAGGTAGAATTAAGGTACACTGCGACCCTTGAGCTTGACCTAGTACTACTCCTGAGAGCAAGTAGGAGAGCAAGGTAGAATTAAGGTACACTGCGACGCTCATCCATAAACATAGTTCCCGCATATTCTTGTAGGAGAGCAAGGTAGCATTAAGGTACACTGTGACGTAGACAAGGACAGGGATACGCATATTGGTCCATGTAGGAGATCGGGGTAAAATTAAGGTACACTGCGACCTTTTAAAGTAATTCTAGTACGCGTCGTGTAGTTTGTAGGAGAGCCAGGTAGCATTAAGGTACACTGCGACTAAACTGGTGAGAGATAATCCTGAATAGATGAAAAAAACTGTAGGAGAGTAAGGTAGAATTAAGGTACACTGCGACAAATACGAGGAAGTAACAGAACTCTCCTTCACCTTGTAGGAGAGCCAGGTAGCATTAAGGTACACTGCGACATATGCTCCTTTTTCTTCATAAAGGTATGTGAAATAGTAGGAGAGCAAGGTAAAATTAAGGTACACTGCGACTATCTCTACCCCATTTTGCATTAAG
>JBCBDH010001083.1:0-557 GCA_038529855.1 Bacteroidota bacterium
AGGTGCTTTAATTCCATGGCATGTTATTGAAATACCAAATGGAGAATTAGCTGCTCCAACAAGTGATATAAATACAACTGTAGCATTAGCATTATTAACATCTATTGCTTATTTTTATGCTGGATTAAATAAAAAAGGTTTAAATTATTTTAAAAGATATGTTTCTCCAGCAGCTTTTTTATTACCAATTAATATTTTAGAAGATTTTACAAAACCTTTATCATTAAGTTTTCGACTTTTTGGAAATATTCTTGCTGATGAATTAGTTGTTGCTGTATTAGTAAGTTTAATACCTTTTGTTATTCCTATACCTATTATGCTTTTAGGTTTATTTACATCTGCAATTCAAGCATTAGTATTTTCAACTCTAGCTGGAGCCTACATTGGCGAAGCTATGGAAGATCATCATTAAAAAAATTTTTTATTTCAGTTTTTTAATGTGTTTTCCAAGTAATCTTAAGTATTTTATACAACAACTTATTATAATAAAAAATATATTACTACATTTAATATTTATTAATTACTGTATTAATATTTATTAATTAATGCAAAATTTA
>JBCBDH010001084.1:0-557 GCA_038529855.1 Bacteroidota bacterium
GGATAACTCGCAGCCTGGATAGCCTAGGTGTGGATACCACAAAGCAAAACCCTAAGACGACAAGCCAGGTATGGGTATTTGTGCCTGGAGAAAATGGCCAATATGGTATTCATCCTAAAGCATTTAGTTTACCCTATGGTCTCCTTTCCAATGGCGCAACAGCCTCTAGTCCAAAAGGGCTTTTCTTTGTAGGTGCTGCATCTTCCCCTACAGACTCGCTCCGCTCCCTTAGCCTACGATTAAGCTGGGATGCAGCCAGCGCACAAATCCGCATAGATACTTTCCCCACGCTGCCTGAAGGACTAGCGATCCAGTCGTTGGTTTATCAAAATGATCAACTGGTAGTAAATAGTCGTCAAGTGCAATTAGCAGCTGATTCAGGGAACATCCAAAACCAATTGTGGGAATTGGATTTATCCCTTCCCAATCCCCAATGGATGGTCTTATCAGACTGGTCCTCTAAGGGAAGTATAGGACCTCAAGGTACTGTTGAGCTTTGCCCCGAAATAAAGTACAAACAATTGTCGATACCATTACTCTGCCAAGTACCCTGAGGT
>JBCBDH010001085.1:0-555 GCA_038529855.1 Bacteroidota bacterium
GAAAACAAAAGATCGTATTTGGCACTAATCACATTGTGATCTGTCACTTCAAAAGACAAATTGTCTACTTCAATCTTTGCTGAAGCTGGCTCATTGTGTAAAACAAAAACCACCTGAAAGATTGGACTCCTACTCCTGTCTCGCTCCGCTACCACTCGCTCCACCACCTGCTCAAATGGCACCATCTGATGCGAAAAGGACGATAAACAACTCCCCTTTACCTCCCCTAGCAATTCCTCAAAACTCCAACCCCCATCCAGCTTCGTCCGCACAGCCACATTATTCAAAAAGAAGCCCTGCAATCCCTCCAATGCTACCTCCTCTCTATTCGCCACTGGTGTCCCCACACAGATGTCCGCCTGTCCACTGTAGCGATACAGCAATACCTTAAAGACTGATAGCAAGGTCATAAACAAGGTCGCTCCTCGCTCCTTCCCCATTCTCAGCAATGCTGCCTTCTCCTCCTTCCCCAAGTCAAAACTCAGGCGACCTCCTCGCGTCCCCTGAACCGCAGGTCGCGGATAATCCGTTGGCAATTCCAGGGGCGATACATCC
>JBCBDH010001086.1:0-546 GCA_038529855.1 Bacteroidota bacterium
CCGTAACTCAATTTCCGGATGTTGTTAAGTCCGGTTAACCGAAAAAAAAATTTCTTATTTTTGGAATTTTGCAATTTTGAGGTCACCAAGTAGGTAATTTTGGATTTTAAAGCTTTTTTGTTCCATAAAATTTTTTGATAAAATGCATCGTTTTCGAGTTACGTGCGCCGCGTCGCGCAAAAAATCTAAAATTTTCAAAATTGCTTTTTTTGCATTTTTGAGTGGGTCTAGGGGGTATTTTTGGATTCTAAAGCATTTTTGTTCCATAAAATTTTTTGATAAAATGCATAGTTTTGGCGCTACGCGCTGCGCGTCTCGAAAAAAATGGAATTTTTTCAAAATCTTATTTTTTGCATTTTTGAGGGTGCCTAGTAGGTACTTTTTCATTCTAAAGCTTTTTTGTTCCATAAAATTTTTTGATAAAATGCATAGTTTTCGTGCTACGTGCAGCGCGTCTCCGGGCGGTGCAATTCTGATAAGAATTTTCTAGTTTTTTTCTGTTTTTTTTCTGTTTTTGTCCGTTATGTCCTAACTTTTTTGTTGAAG
>JBCBDH010001087.1:0-548 GCA_038529855.1 Bacteroidota bacterium
ATCAGGGTGTAAAACTGCATATATAGGCCAAATATGACGAAATTCTGAGATATTGATTGAAAAATTTAGAAAATATACTAAGGCTATAGTTCGTGGTTTTTTCAAAAAAATAAAAATGCCTCAAATCTGGCTTATATATGGAGTTTTATACCCTGAACACGAATATGAAGTCCATTTTTAATTTCGAGCTCATTTTGATGAGTTTTTCTCAATTTTCATAATTAAGGAAATCATTAAAATCGCCATAAATTCCTAAAATGAGCTCAAAATTCTATAGAAGGTATAAATCTGTGATCAGGGTGTAAAACTGCATATATAGGCCAAATATGACGAAATTCTGAGATATTGATTAAATATTTTTAAAAATCACCATGAACTATAGTTCGTGGTTATTGATGATTTTTCAAAAAAATTAAAATGCCTCAAATCTGGCTTACATATGGAGTTTTATACCCTGAACACGAATATGAAGTCCATTTTTAATTTCGAGCTCACTTTGATCAGTTATTTTAAATTTTCATAATTCATAAAATCATTAAAATCGCCAT
>JBCBDH010001088.1:0-546 GCA_038529855.1 Bacteroidota bacterium
CTTCGATTCCAAAACCATTCACGATATTCAATACACCGGCGGGTAGAATATCTTCGATGAGTTCCATGAATATCATGAATGGTTTTGGAATCGAAGCCGGTAAACCTTTGGCCTCAAGTTCTAGGATCAATAAGATCGCGTTTACAGGGGAAACCACCACAGGACAACTCATCATGCAATATGCTTCGAAGAATATTATACCTGTGACCTTGGAGCTAGGCGGAAAAAGCCCCAATCTCTTTTTTGAAAGTATTATGGATGCCGATGATGAATTTTTTGACAAGTGCTTGGAAGGGGCCGCGATGTTTGCTTTAAATCAGGGTGAAGTTTGCACCTGCCCTTCGCGAATTCTGATTCAGGAAAGTATATACGAACCCTTTATCGAAAGAGTTATCGAACGAGTAAAAGCTATTAAACTGGGTCATCCATTGGACCCCACTACCATGATGGGAGCACAAGCATCTAACGATCAATACGTAAAGATTCTAAATTACATCGAGATTGGTAAAGATGAAGGCTGTGAAGTACTTACCGGAGGTGAAGCGG
>JBCBDH010001089.1:0-534 GCA_038529855.1 Bacteroidota bacterium
CTCAAGCCCGATCCTCTTTGGAGGGAAAAGAGAAAGTTTATTAAAAAAAGAAAAAAAACATAAATAAAATAAAACCCACTTCTCGCCTCTGGAATTCTCTTCCTACATCTGTTTTCCCTGACGTCTTCAATCTGTCTCTTTTCAAGAAGAGGATTTGCCGTCATCTCCGATCTTCCTTAAGTTAACGATGGTGGGTTTTATTTTATTTATGTTTTTTTTTTCATTTTTTAATAAACTTTCTTTTTTCCCTCCAAAGAGGATCGGGCTTGAGACTAGGCCTGTAGGCCTGTCCCGGTCCTCTGTTCATAAAAAAAAAAAAAAAACATAAATAAAATAAAACCCACCATCGTTAACTTAAGGAAGATCGGAGATGACGGCAAATCCTCTTCTTGAAAAGAGACAGATTGAAGACGTCAGGGAAAACAGATGTAGGAAGAGAATTCCAGAGGCGAGAAGTGGGTTTTATTTTATTTATGTTTTTTTTCTTTTTTTAATAAACTTTCTCTTTTCCCTCCAAAGAGGATCGGGCTTGAG
>JBCBDH010001090.1:0-529 GCA_038529855.1 Bacteroidota bacterium
GCCCTTGCCGTCTTACTATCTATTCAAAAACCTCGATTAACCATGATGGTATGCAGCATTGGGATAACTAGGAATTACAAACAATTTATATCCCTCCCACTTACCCCCCAGGACTAATATGGGCCAATGCTGGATTGGGTTTAGTGGGAGGGATATTAATTGTTTGTATTTCCTAGTTATCCCAATGCTGCATTCCATCATGGTTAATCGAGGTTTTTGAATTGATTGTAAGACGGCAAGGGCAAGATAGGAAATATCTTTTTTAACAATTATTGGGCTGAGTTGAACTCAGCCCAATAGTTGAAAACTACAGTCGCAACCAGCGGAGGTACTCTTTGCTTCCATCTGGCCATTTGAGTAGCACCCAATAAAGCCCAGCGGATAAATCAGTATAGTCCAGGATCAGTTCTTGATCCATTCGAAATTCGCGAAGCTCCTCCACTATCCTACCCTGCCCATCAAACGGACGGCTTGTTTTGGAGTGGCAGCGTCCGCTTAAACCCCTTGAAGTACGACTCTTAGATGGGCA
>JBCBDH010001091.1:0-527 GCA_038529855.1 Bacteroidota bacterium
GTCAGGACCAGCATAATAGATATTTTTTGCAGGAATAGAATTATATAGATATAGAATAATACACATATATATGAAGACCCAAAGGGCATCACCTTCAGGAGAAGCTCCTGAAGGTTTAGCTCCTGAAGGAGGAGTAGAAGAATAAATCTATAAATTTGGAGTAGAAGGATAAATCAGATTTCTGGAATTCTTGGTACCAAAGGACCAGAATTATAGATATCTGAAGGTCCAAAAGGCCTTTTTTGTCCAAAGGGCATTTCACTCCTGAAGGAGCATGAAAGATTCCTCCTGAAGGAGTAGAGAAGAATAAATCTTATCTCTAGAATCCTTAGGACGTCAGGACCAGCATAATAGATATTTTTGGTCTTCCTATATATGTATACCATTCTATATTTATATAATTCTATTCCTGCAAAAAAATATCTAGCACTCCCTCGTCCTACGGACGGTATCCAAATTTCTAGATTTATTCTTCTACTCCTCCTTCAGGAGCTTCTCCTGAAGGTGATGCCCTTTGGGTCTTCACA
>JBCBDH010001092.1:0-510 GCA_038529855.1 Bacteroidota bacterium
GCTGTAACTATCCCACGCTGCAACACATCTCAGTTCCAGAGATGTTTCATCCCTTTTACCAGCAAACTCTGGAATAGCCTTCCTGATGATGTGATGGTTGAGGATCCATCTAAGTTCAAGAGGAAATGCAATAGGTTTTTACGGGATAATCATGGGAGAAATTAATTGTTATTTTTATCACTATTTTTAAAAATATATTTATTATTTTATCTTATATTCATTTTTTTAACTCTGACTATTTTAAGTAAACTTTACCTTTCTTTCTCTCTTCACTTTTCTTCTTCGTTTTCCTTATGGATACCATATTCCGTGGGAGCTTATTTATAAGTAAATGGCCTCTGGCTTTTTCCACATGAATAGGTATTAATTTTTTTAATAATAATAATAATAATAATAATAATTCTTCTTCTTCTTCTTCTTCTTCTTCTTCTTCTCCTCCTCCTCCTCTTGGATGCCCTCTCGAATAAAGATAGAGGAGAGAGTTAAGAAAAAAAAAGGTGCCGAGGTGAT
>JBCBDH010001093.1:0-504 GCA_038529855.1 Bacteroidota bacterium
CTGGCATCACCACCACCACTGACGCCAACGGCAATTACAGCTTTGGCAACCTCGCGCCGGGCACCTATGGCGTGAAGTTCACCGACACGGTCAGCGGCAAGACGCTGATCGCGCCGGATGCCAACGGCAACGCCAATGATGACATCGACAGCGACGCCACCGATCTCGGCAACGGCATGTCCGAGATCACCGGCATCACCGTGGTGGCAGGCCAAGACACCCCCGACAACGACGCGGGCGTGGAAACCCTGCCGGGCTCTCTGTCCGGCACGTATTTCTGCGATGAGAACCGCGACGGGCTCGACAATGACGGGTCGTTCGTGGCGGGCGTGACGGTGGAGCTGTTGGATGCGGCCGGCAACGGCACTGGCATCACCACCACCACCGACGCCAACGGCAATTACAGCTTTGGCAACCTTGCCCCCGGCACCTATGGGGTGAAGTTCACCGACACGGTCAGCGGCAAGACGCTGATCGCGCCGGACGCCAATGGCAACGCCAATG
>JBCBDH010001094.1:0-503 GCA_038529855.1 Bacteroidota bacterium
GTAATTAAGTAAATAAGATAAATTCTCTTCTTCTAAATTGTAAGTAGTTTTTTGCAACTTTACAGCTTTATTTTTATAATGTTTTTTATAAAAATGCTCACCAACCAAGCATATAATAAGCTAGGTTTTGAGGCAATCATTTTCCAATGTTTATTTTAATTTTTGAATGGAACAACAATAAAAATTGACGACAGTATATTTTATACATAAAAAATTTTTTTTAACTATATTTATTTTATCTAATAAAAAGAAAAGATGAACACATAGTGTTTTTTATATAATTCTTAGTGTATATACACTGCACTCAATATTTAAAAGCTAGGACTTAGATCTTTTTTTTCAATATTGTTATTATGTTCAGCATTTGATGCTGCTGATTTTAATAATTTAAAAATTGGTTGACAGCAACGATAAGGCATGAATTCTAGTATCATCATTGCTTCTTTGTAGCTTTTTCCACGAATTTGGTCTAAGACTCTGCGAACTTTGAAAGGAGAAGATCT